>JASFLR010000482.1:0-3672 GCA_050117995.1 Anaerolineae bacterium | reverse complement strand
GAGATGCAAGCTCGGAGGGTGCTGCTGGCGGTCCATGTGCCAGCCGCGCAGCGCGAGCTCGTCCCCGACTTGGTAGATATTCACCTGGTCGGAACCGATGGCCAGCACGCTCATCGCGGGATCACCAAGCACACGGACCCCGTCGATAGCTGCAATTCCGTCACGCAGCACGGTGACCGTCTTCATCACCGTGTCGGCAATGGCCAGGTATCCATCCTCGCCCAGATGATTCAGCACCGCCCAGGCCGCCGCGATCGCACCACCGGGACGGGTGCCGGTCATGGTAGGTGAAGCATAGATGCCTCCCGACCAATCGGTGGAAACAAAGAACTGGTGGCGCCGCAGCGCCCTGCTCCGGTAGAGAATGACGGACGCACCTTTGGCCGCGTAGGCATATTTGTGCAGATCCACCGAGATCGATGTCACGCCTGGCACGCCGAAATCAAAGTCCGGGACAGGATAGCCCAGCTTGCGGACAAAGGGAAGCATAAAGCCCCCCACGCAGGCATCAACGTGGAACAGCAGGTCGTGTTCATGGGCCACGCTGGCCAGCTCGGCGATTGGATCGATGACGCCTTGCGGATAGGAAGGAGACGACCCAACCATAA
Source organism: Anaerolineae bacterium (assembly GCA_050117995.1). Taxonomy (GTDB): domain Bacteria; phylum Chloroflexota; class Anaerolineae; order JAAYZQ01; family JAAYZQ01; genus JBFFCR01. Next base: position 3,064 of record JASFLR010000482.1, on the reverse strand, counting down.
GGATGGTGTTGGCCGTAATCGCAGCGCGAGCGGCCTCGACATCCGCGCGAAAGTCAGTCAAGACTGGAATACGCACTGGCTTGACATCAAAGTAGTGAGCGGCCTTCTCAAAGGCGGGATGGGCCGATGCAGGCAGGATCATCTCTGGCGCGTGGACGCCACGGTCGCCAGCTCTAGCCCACTCGCGAGCCGTCTTCACAGCCATCAGTATACTCTCGGTACCACCAGAGGTCATGTTGCCCGCTGTGTCAGCGTCGCCACCAAGCAATGCCGAGGTCATGGATACAACCTCGGCTTCGAATCTCTTCAAACTGGGGAAGGCCATCGGGTTGAGGGCATTCTCCGAAAAGAACATGGTGTATGCTTCTTTGAGGAGCCCTGCCACCTGGTCGCCCGCGTCGTAGACTAGGCTCCAGGTCCTACCGCCGCGCCAGTCTGCGTCGCGATCGCGAAGCTCCCTCATTGTGGCCAGGACGGTGTTGGCGTCCATACCCTGCTCGGGCAGTCTTGGCATCTCAATGCACTCCCATGTACCTGATGCAGGACTTGACAGCGCCTGCCGCGTCCAGTACCGCACAACGCGCACCATTATACCATCAGGTCGGTGGGTGGACAAATCGCGATTTTCGAGCTCGGATCTACGAGGCGCAGCGGAGGCCATGACCCTACAATAGACAAAAACGTCGACTTGTGCTAGAGTGAGCACTTCAGGGGTGCCTCATGCGAGAGCTGTTTCGTGTCTTGACCTTCATAGCTACGCTATGCATCACCGCCATCGGAACCATGCTGGGCGTTGCAGGTATTGCCCTGGGACTCGCCAGTGTGGGACCGGACAAGCTGACGCTGGTCACCTCCGGTGCTTCGATCTTGGGGCTGGCGGTGGGCCTTGGCGCGACCTCAGCCTGGCACGCCTGGCGAGCGATGCAGGGCTATCCCTCGTCTCCCGTCTGCCTGAAGCGAGTTTGGCCTCTGGTAGTGCTCCTTGTGGGATCCTTGATACTGGGCCAGATGATGTTGTCACTGTCCCTGCTGCCTACACTCACCTTTCCCATGCTACACCTTGGGGCAGCCGTCTTGCCAGCCTTGATCATCCTGGCAGCGACCGGTCGCGCGCTCGGACGAGCCACTACATGGCGCGACATGGTACTTCAAATGGCCTCGGGAGCATTCATATCCATGCCCGTGGCGCTGGTGCTTGAAGGAGCGATCATCCTTCTAGTCGCCTCAGCCACATTCCTTGGAGTTGCGTGGCAGCCAGGTGGACAGGACCTGATCCTCCAGGTGAGCCCACACCTGGAAGACCTATCCTGGCTTCATGAGCCTGGCAGGCTGGCAGACACACTATTGACACCTACGATAATTGCGGTAGCCTTTGGTCTTGTAGCCGGTCTCATCCCCCTCCTGGAGGAGGCTGTGAAGACGATCGGAGTTGGTCTGGCAGCCTATCGGAGACCATCTCTGGCGCAGTCGGTTCTCTGGGGGCTGGCAGCGGGGGCAGGCTTTGCCGCCATAGAGGCAGTGCTGAATACGACGGGGGCTCTTGAGGCCTGGCTACCCGCCGTACTGCTCAGGATGGGCGCTACCTTGATGCACTGCATGACGGGTGCACTGATGGGCCTGGCGTGGCACCAGATCATCACCCGGCGGAGGTGGTCACGCGGTCTCGCGCTATATGCCGGCAGTGCAGCCATCCATGGACTGTGGAACGGCGTTGCCCTCACCATAACCGTGATGGCGATCAAAGCCGGTGGAAGCGGCAATGGCGAGGCCACCCAGGCACTGGCAGGGCTCAGCACGCTTATCATGCTGCTGCTTCAACTCGGCCTTGCTCTCTGCATAGCCGGCGGCCTGGCGGGAGTGCTCATCTATGCCCGTCGCAGCCTGCGGCCGGTCGCCGCCACAAAGCAGGCCCGGCCCGCGTCAGTCGGCGCCCACGGGCTTGGGGGAGATGGAGATGCCACCCCGAACTGAGAGCGATGAGAAGTACATTCTCGACCTCGTCGCGCAGATCCTTCTCGAGCCTGACTACCGGTGGCAGCACCGGTTTCCGAGCCTGTTGGGCGACCCAGGCAAGGATGGCAAGCGCCGCCCGCTACCGGTCGATGGCTACTTCCCGCGCCATCGGCTCATTGTCGAGTATTGGGAGACCCAGCACAGCGCGCCTATTTCGATCATGGATGAGGGCATGACGATCAGCGGGGTGTCTCGCGGACATCAACGGCGGTTGTACGACCAGCGGCGCCAGTCCTGGGCCGACGCCAACGGCTTGAGACTGGTCATCCTGGATCACCGCGGATTCGAGACCGATGCCCAGGGCCGGCTCCGGCGCGATCCGGCACGGGATCGGAGAATCGTAGCCGAAGCGTTACGATCTGCGGGCGTATTGGGCGAACCAAGACGGGCCCAGCTTGATTTGGCTACCTATCTCCGCGAATTGGAGGAGGGATGCTTCATCTGCCGGCTAGTCGAAGGTGATCCTAGCCTGCCCCCTCACCAGGTAATCTGGCGTGGCCAGGATGCTATAGCGTTCCTGAACCGCCTTCCCACCGTGTTTGGATCGACCCTTGTAGCCCCAATCAGTCATCGGGAACAAGTGACAGGTGACTTTACGCTGCACGAATACCTGGCCCTGCAACGCATTGTCCACGCCGTTGCTGAGGCCGTGAGGCAGACGCTCGATCCGGAGAGGCTGTACATCCTCTCTCTCGGCAGCCAACAGGCGAACGCCCATGTCCACTGGCACATTGTCCCTTGCCCCGCAGAGACACCGCTGAATGAACAGCAGCTATCACTGCTCAACGCCGAGGAACAGGGCGTCGTCGAGCTTGAACCCGAAGAAGCAGAAGCGCTTGCCGTGCGCTTGCGCAAACAGCTGCCTCGCTGGATGCAACGCCTCTCCTTCTGAGCGAACTTCTCAGGAAGAAATCGCCGGATCCCAACTGACACACAGGCCAAGCACTCAAACTGGCTACGTCACCTGGATGGTCGCACGAAACCTCATTGGCGAGCCGGACAAAGAATCGGACAAGAAAATCTAAAAGGGAGCAATCTTCGGAGCGGGCTT
>JASFLR010000481.1:0-3675 GCA_050117995.1 Anaerolineae bacterium | reverse complement strand
TATTGGGCCACCATCTCAGGCGTGATGGCGTTCTGGCTGGCAATCTCCGCATATAGCTTGGCGCTGGGGCGCGGCGTGCGGATCTGCGTCTGGGGATCCAATGCAACGAGCCCGAAGCGCAACGCCCAGCCCTCTGCCCACTCGAAATTGTCGGTGAAGGTCCAATGGTAATAACCTCGCACGTCAACGCCTTCGCGGATGGCTCGCTGCACCTGGGCCAGGTGTGAGAGGAGGAAGGCGGGACGCAGATCGTCATCGCGATCCGGCAGGCCGTTCTCAGTGATGTAGATAGGCTTTTGAAAGCGTTTCAGCCTGGCGAGCGCGCGATAGAGTCCAGCGGGATATATTTCCCCGTAGGTACCGTTCCGTCCAAAGTCGCTGATCTGAGCGCCAGGCGTGGGCTGAAGCACACTCAGGCGTCCGCCGTCTCGATTACTCAGGGACACCCTCTGGCGATTGTAGTAGTTCAGGCCCCAGAAATCGACACTATCGATCAGCGGGCCATGTGCGGAGAGGCCTGGGCTTAGAGGAATCTGCAGACGGCCGTCTGCCACGGCGCTCAGGGTGAGGGTGTTGAACATGTAGTCCATCAGTCGGGATAGGGTGCCTGATGCTCGGTGAGTGAGATCGAGCGGTTCGAAGATCTGCACATTCTTGACTAGCCCTACTTGGGCGTCGCCGTGCAGGGCGTGGATTACCCGGTAGGCGGCAGCGTGTGCCTGCAACAGGTTCCTCAGGACGCGAGAATAGAGGAGGAATGACCTTTCGCCAGGGGCGTGCTCACCCAGACCGTAGCCCAGTGCAGCATAGACGTTGGGTTCGTTTATGGTGCACCAGAGGGTTACCAGGTCGCCTAGTTGGTCAACTGCATGGCTCACGAAGCGCCGGAAGTACTCGATCGCAGCCGGGTTGGACCAGCCGCCCTTGTGCGCCAGCCAAAGCGGAGTCGTAAAGTGGAATAGGGTGACCATAGGCTCGATATCGCGGCTGCGCAATCCCTCGAGCATTTCGCGGTAGCGCCTCACCGCTCGCGAATCGAAGGCGCCTTCCTCTGGCTCGATTCGGCTCCACTCGACAGACAGGCGGTGAGTGTTGTGCCCCATCTCCGCCATCAGGTCAAAGTCCTGCTCTGCGTTTTGCCACCAGTCACAAGCTATTCCGGAGCGGTCGTTATGCCAGATTGCTCCGGGTTGTTGCTCAAAGAGCGACCAGTCGTTGTTGGAATTGTTGCCCTCGACCTGGTGGGCAGCAGTGGCTGTACCCCACAGGAATCGATCAGGAAAGTTCAGTTCTAGCTCAGTCATTCACGAACTCCAGAAATTGGTTCTGTTTCTCTTCGGACACAAGTCTCACTCTGACCAGAGCAAGTCCTTGTCTCCAAACAAAGCTGCAGCCAAGGTCAGAAGCAGCAGGGCATAGATGCAGGTCAGGGCCCAGGCCATCGCGTAGTCCCTGCCATGAATGCCGGCTGATGCCCGCTCTGCCAGGGTATTGATCGGCCACAGCGCTGCCGTTACAATCCGTGCGAGCCAGTCGATGCCCTCTCTGATGAGGAAGGCCTTGCGGTCGTTCGCGATCAGCAAGCCCGCTACGAGCACGTATCCAATGAGGTGAGATCCGCCCCGTTCCACGAGGCTTGAGAGGGGCAGGGCGAGCGTTGCTGCCAACAGCCAGAGAGGCAGCCAGGTAGGCAGAACCCAAAGGGCTGAAGGAAACTCGAGTGTGAGTCTGCCGGTAAACAGGTTGGTGATGCTAACCAGCAGCCCCAGGGCTGCCGTGATTGCCAAGCTGGCAAGTACAATGGCTACCAGAAGCTCAGCACGCCAGCGCAGCCTGGCGACGAGGAGATAGGATGAGGCCCGGTTGGCACGGCTGGCCAGGAGTAGGGCATTCACCAGGCAGATGCCGCCGATGCCAATGCCCGCCACGGTTATGAACTGGGCCTGATCCATCCCATATTCGAAGGCTATGATTCCAAAGGCCAGGGCAAGAGCAAGGGGCATAACGCCGGCCAGCGAGCGCGACAAATCCAAGATGAGATAGGAGGTCAGGGTGATGACTCGCTTCACCACTCTGTGGCCTCCATGAATATCTCTTCCAGTGTGCTGCGGACCTCGGAGAGCTGGCGGATGTCTACGTTGTGGTCGAGTAGCTGGCGCAAGATCTCGGCCTTGTGGGCGACCGCGTCGCCTCCGAGCACAATCCTTTGGTCGCTGATGGTCATATTGGGCAGTCGCTCATGCAATTGCCGCGCCAGTTCGGGCGGAACCGGGCCGCAGTCGATGACCACCCTCGCACGCGGGGCGAGCATAGAGGCCAGATCGCCGGCGCGTACCAGGCGTCCTCGGCTCAACACAGCTACGTGCGTGCACACCCGAGTTACCTCATCCAAGTGATGGCTGGATAGTAGCACGGTCTTCCCAGTGCTGTTCAGCGCGGCGATCTGCTGTCGCATGAACAACTGGCCGGAAGGATCTAGCCCCAGGGTGGGCTCATCAAGGATCAGTAGGTCAGGATCGCCCAGCAGGGCCTGGGCAAGCCCGAGTCGTTGAAGCATCCCCCGCGAGCAGGCACCCATACGTCGGTCTCCAACCTCGCATAGACCAACCTGCCGCAGCAGGCGGGTTACTTCATCGTGTCGATTTCTTACCCGCGATCCAATCAGCCGGGCGATTGTGTCCAGATAGCTACGTACTGTGAAGCGAGGTGGATAGAACGCGCGCTCGGGTAGATAGCCGATATCTGCCGGCGATATGCCCCCGCGATCGATGGTGCCGGTTGAGGGCAAGACGAAGCCCATGATCAGCCGCAGGAGAGTCGTCTTGCCTGCGCCGTTGGGGCCGAGGATGCCATATACTGCACCCGCAGGAATCTCCAGGGTGAGCTGCCTGAGGGCCGGCGTCGCGTTGTAGTACTTGGTCAGGGAGTGAGTACGAATCATAGATTGGTTGGCTAGGTACAGACGTGCTGGATGGCACGGCGATTGAGGTCGACCGTGACTATGCTATGCATGCTCATGGACTCACAGCGCAGTGGGTCCTGGCAGCCGTCCGGCAAGTGGTGCATGCTATCTAGGTGTATTCGTAGAAGCCTCTCCCACTCTTGCGGCCCAATTGCCCGGCCAGCACCATGCGCCGCAGAAGCGGCGGGGCCGCATAGCGAGGGTCTTTGTACTCCTCATACATGGCGTCGGCGATAAACAGCGTCGTGTCCAGGCCAACAAAGTCAAGGAGTGTCAGGGGACCCATGGGATGGGCAAGGCCCAGTTTGATGGCTGTATCAATGTCCTCCCTGGAGGCAAGACCATCTTCGTAGACCTGGACTGCCTGCAGCAGATAGGGAATTAGCAACCGATTCACGATAAAGCCGGGCGTGTCTTTGGCAGTGACCATGGTCTTGCCCAGAGATGATCCGAACTCGCGCGCCGTTGCGATGGTCTCGTCGCTTGTCAGAATGGTGCGCACGAACTCGATCAGAGGCATTACCGGGACAGGGTTGAAGAAGTGAATGCCCAGAACCTTGTCCCCGCGTCCGGTTACGCTGGCCATCTCGGTGACACACAGCGACGAGGTGTTGCTTGCCAGTATCGCATGTGGGGCCAGGATGTCGTCCAGCTCGGCAAAGATCCCCTTTTTCAGGTCCATGTTCTCCACGGCGGCCTCGATGACAAGGTCG
>JASFLR010000480.1:0-3681 GCA_050117995.1 Anaerolineae bacterium | reverse complement strand
CTCGGTCAGCGGTTCATCACGCAGCTCGATTGCGAGGACAACGATACGAGCTGGGACGGCAAAACCGGAACGTGCGAGCCCGATGAGAAGCGCGACCTGAGCGTCTTCTTGCAGGCCCCCGGGACCGACCACTCGCTAGACACCATCGGCAACTCGACCATCAAGCAGCGGTTTGACATCAGCAACACGGTGACGAGCACCGCCCGGTGGGGCATCGAGGCAGCACAGGACAAACCGTTCCCGCTGCGCGTGGACAACTTTCGCTACGAGAACCAGGACTATCTCGGCTATCACGCCAAGGTGGAGACGCCACGCATCCTGGCGCAGTACAGCCACACGCTGACCCCTACGCTCCTCTTTGCCCGCGAGGAGCGCTACCGGATGGCGGGCCTGGAGGCGCTGACCAACACGGTCTCCGTCGGAATTGCCGTAGATTTGGGCACCAAGGCCTATCCGCAGGAGACCATGGTCGGGCTAGTGTGGGCGCCCTTCCGTACCAACGCCGGTACAGGAGAGTGGGAAGCCTACCCGGCGACTGAGTACTGGGACGCGCTGGGGAACGAGCTGAAGAAAGAGTTCTACCAGCTCTACCAGGAGGATTCCCCCGAAGCCAACCTGGGCCGGATGGTGGTCGCCCGCGCCTACCAGTTTGCGCTGATGAATGGGGTGGTCAACGGCGTGCAATGCACGCCCGACCAGCCACTGTGCCAGGTGGACGATCCAGTAGGCGCCTCGGACGGGGGGATCACCAAGGCGGGTAAGGATCTGCTGAACGGCCTCAACGTCGCCACCATCCTCACACTCAAGGATTTTGTCAATCAGAGAACGTATGTCAAGGTGCCGAACCCGGTGCGGGCAGGCTTGTGGAACTATAAATACACCCCGAGGTCGCTAGGCGTTGCCGTGTCGAAGCACGGTTCTATCTATGACACGCTCTTGAGTGCGCCACCATCTGCCAGGGCAGCGGCGGGCATCGTCGCCGCCGCAGCTGGGGTCACAATCGTAGCCACCATCGTCATCGCGTACGCCAGTGGTATCGATGGGGCACGAGCTGCTGCCGTCGTCATCCGCAACGTCTCCCTAGCGATAGCGACGCACTGCCTGGTCCACACCCTCGTCACCCAATGGAATGCATTCAAATCATCCGGGCAAGGACTAGGCAAGTTCCTCCGGCTGAAAACGGGTTGGAACGTAAAACTCGACAACGTCCTGAAGGCCGGGGCGGTTCAAATGGCGATCACCGTTGCCCTCACCTGGGCGGCGTTCGGGATCCAGTTCGCCGTCACCAAGATGAAGTGGGGCAGTATGGGCGCCGACAACGCCTTTGCCATGGCCATCGCCGGCACGATCGTGACCATTCTCCTTTTCATAATCACTACGGCACTGGGGCCCATCGGGGCCATCGTCAATGCGTTCATCGGCATGCTCAATGCCCTGGCCAACGCCATCTGCAGTGCCCTGCCGCCCGACATGCAAAAGAGCAACGCGGGGAAGTGGTTGTGCGGCGGCATCACCGGGATCCTCACCAATGCCGTCAAGTGGCTCTTCTACAGCGGCACCATCATGGTCAAGATGGACCCTGACGACTATGAGCGGCTTAGCCTGTACGATTTCGACTCCGCCTTGGTTGAGGAGGAGGATGGGATGGTGGCGGGCAGCCACATGCGCTACACGGTTGGCCTGACCAACACCATTGACCTGGTGAAGGTGCCGATCACACCGTTCAAAGCTGATTACGGGTATCAGTTCAACGAACAGACCCTGGCCAACTCCACCTTTTTGTACCGCTGGCAGACCCAGCAGGAGGACTTGGACAGCGAGCTCAGCCTGGGCCAGATGGTCGGTTACTGGGAAGAGACCGACGGAGGGCGGCCCTTCTACTATGCCGATACCGTACCATCCGAGCCCATCCCCCTGCCGGGGGCTGGCATCAATCAGTCGCTGGGCGGCCTATACCTCTCGGAGGCCTATGCTGTGCCTGAGCAGGAGTGTTGGGCATTCGTCGGTTGTGAGATCAAGACGGAGCGATCCACCACCCACTTTGACATGGGCTCTGGTTTGATCTACGACGTCTTGCCGGCGACGCTGGACGGCTTCTACCAGTTGGCGCGCAAGGGCGACGGCTGGGCGCTTGCCTGGGATCAGCAGGGCGACCTGACCTTCCCCACGCTGTACGATGCCGACGGGGACGGCCTGTCGCACGCCGACGATCCGGACGATAGCTCCTGGGACGCTGACGGTGATGGCCTCTCGGACGTCTATGAACTCAACCACGGCACCAATGCGCTCCGGAAGGACACCGACGATGACGGGTTGACTGACCACCAGGAAGCCCAGTTTGGCAGCGATGCGACGAGCGCCGATGGGGACGGCGACGGCCTGCTCGACTGCCAGGAGGTGTTCCACGAGATCGTCGTCGTCGGCGATGCCATCGCCCAGGATGCCTGCGGCGCGGTCGTAGGTGCCTGGACCGGCGGCTGGACATTCGTCTACGGCATGGACGCAGGCCAGCAGAAAACCACACTGGTGACGTCCGACCCGACCCGCGCGGATACTGAGGCGGATGGACTGACCGACCGCCAGGAGCTGATCTACGGCTACAATCCCGGCGTCTGTTCCGAGCTGAACGTCTTGTCGCTGAGCTCGGAACTGAGCGAGTCCGTCGGCGGGGCCTACGAGCCTACCGACCGGTTCGTGGCGCCAAACCAGACCCTGCGCTATAGCGCCACGGTCAAGAACGAGCTGGACAATCGCCAGGCAGAGGGTCTGCTCTGGACCGAGGCCTCTCCGATCCTCGACCGTTCGCAGCTCATGCCCGAGGCTTTCAACCTCCGGCCGCAGGCAGAGATGACCATGATGGGGGACCTGGAAGTGCTGCCGGCGGCAGCGAGCGGCACCTACAGCCTGACCCAGGTGGCGGGAGCGCTGATCGCCGATCTTAGCGCCGAATCGGACCAGGCTTCCCTGTGGCTGCGCTTTGACGATCCGGCAGGTTCCACAGTCTTTGCCGATAGCTCGGGCCGCGTTCCCGCCCACGATGGCGTGTGCCAGGGCAGTTGCACCGTGCAGCCGGCGGACGGCCGGGCCGGTGGCGCGCTCGGGCTCGACAATGCGGGATGGGTGCACTCGGATGCGGCGGCTTCCGGCACGGGCTATGGCCTCTCGCTCTGGTTCAGGACCACTGAGGGCGGCGGGCTCTTCGCCGTCAAAGGGGAGGACCCACGGTATGCTGGTATCGACCTCTGGATCAGCTCCCCCTCCGATTTTTGTCCTGGTTGTGGGAACTACAACACCATCCTTACTCCAGGGGTTGACACAGAGTATGGATCCTTCTCCAAGTCCACTCCCCTCACCGACGGGCGGTGGCACCACTTGGTTCATACCTTCGGGGGCGACGCCGGCGAGCAAAAGATCTACCTGGACGGCGCGCTGGTGGTCAGCGGCTGGCTTACGGAGCTGTCGACGGCCCAGACCGGCATCGACATCGGCGGCTGCGATCCAAGCTTCGGTGCCCACTGCACCTTCTCTGGTTCCATCGACGACGTGCGCCTGTTCGACCGCGGCCTCACCCACACGGACGTGCAGGCGCTGTTCGAGATGCCGATCTTCAAGATGGATTTTGAGCAATCTCAGCAGTGGGTGGACCTCTCGACCTATCGCTCGGAGGTCTCTTGTGGCCTG
>JASFLR010000479.1:0-3705 GCA_050117995.1 Anaerolineae bacterium | reverse complement strand
GACATGCTCAGGCTTTCATGTTAGACTCTTTGTAGCTAATCGATAGTCAGTTTGGCAGGTAGGGCGGAAGGTAAGCTCCGGTAGCGGGGTAGACCAGCCGCAGGGTAGGCCAACACCACACCCTTAATGGGTAGTCGTGTGTTGGCCTTTTCTGTTACACGTGACCAGCGACTGACCGTTAGACGAGGCAACAAGCTCCCGGCGTAAGGACGTACCGGCCGAGGAGTAGACCAAGACTGTACCACAAGAGGGTACCGGCTGTTGGCCTTCTTGTCGACAATTGAACAAGAGTCAGATTTGGTAGGCAGGGCGGACGGCAAGCTCTTGGTGTAAGAGCAGGCCGGCCGCATGGCAGGCCAACATCTTGCCCCAAAGGCGTGGTGAGGTGTTGGCCTGTTTCCACACCAACTGCATGGTGAGAGGAAGAAATGATAGCAAAATCTGGGCACCAAGACGTACATACAGACCTGGCACGAGCCCTGCAGGAGTTTTGGGAGGAGTATGCAGGGATCCGCCCTGCCCGTGTCCGGGTGGTTTCCGGTGACGGGGTTACTGTCCTATGGCTGGAAGAGGTCTTGTCGCCTGCTGAACGACAGATGGCTGGTACCCAGGAGGGACGCAAGGTGTTGCAGGAGCTTGAGGAGCGTATCCTGGAGCAGGCAAGGCCGCAGCTCCAGAGCCTGGTAGAAAGCGCAGCAGGACAAAAAAGCACGCTGGCCAAAGTCCATCTCGACGTCCAGAGCGGCAGCGTTCTGGGGTTCTTCCGGTTAGGCTGATCCAGGCGGTGCTGTTTTCCGATTGGCCCGAAGCAGAGTGGGTCCTGGGTGAACAAGATGCCGCTCGAAGGACCTGCTTCCGGCTATCGTTCTTGTCTGGTGTTGATACTGGGTGAGGCAAGAAGACCAAAGGTAGGGAGAGTTCTGGCCCGATGCTTCCGTTCTTACAGCTCGTGTTTGCCCTGGCGGTCATCATCGTCGCCGCCAAGCTAGGCGGTTACCTGAGCCAGAGATTGCGGCAGCCGACTGCTGCGGGCAAAGTGTAGATGGGTCTAATACTGGGGCCTTCCCTGCTCAGTTTTTTGCAGTGGCCCCTGTTCACCGATCCACAGGGAGAGTGATTGAATGTACAAGTGTGTTCTGATCCCGCTTGATGGCTCAGCACTGGCCGAACAGGCCCTGCCCCACGCCGCAAGCCAGGCCAGGCATTTCCAGGCAGAGTTGATCCTGCTGAGAGTCGTGGAGCCTTTCGCACACGCAAGAGGCATGTCACTCTCAGTGTTGAAGAAGATGAAGCAACAGGCGCATGCCTGGGCTGGTGAATACTTGGAGAGCTTGGTCGCTGATATTGAAGAACAAGGCGTCTTGGTTCAGAAAGTCACGATCGATGGGCGTCCTCACACAGCGATTGCGGAGTTTGCTGAATCCAACCAGGTAGATCTGATCGTGATGTCCACACGAGGGCAATCGGGACTGAACCGCTGGTTGATGGGCAGCGTGGCCGACCGCGTCGTTCGGGGCGCCAAGATTCCTGTGCTTCTGGTGCGGGCCGAACAGAATAGGGAATAGCGGTTTCTGCCGGTTCTGAGACATTCGTTGCTCCGCCATTTCGCGGGGCAGAAACAATAGCTGCGCTTATAGATACTATGGGAGATGCCAATGATTCATTTGCTGATCGTAATCCTGGATGATCTGACCCGGATGCCAGCCCTTCTCCAGGCCTGGCAAGCCATCGGGTTGCCAGGCGCCACCATCCTGGAAAGCGCGGGAGCCCATCGAACAATGACCTGGCTCAGCCGGGTCGGTTTGGGTGCCCTCGGCCGGCTGTTTGAGGCAGAAGAGGTCCGTCGGCGGACACTGCTGGTAGCTGTAGAGGGTGACAAACTGTTGGAACAGGCCATGGCCGAAGCCGAGCGCGTTATGGGAGGATTCGACCGGGCCAATAGTGGCCTGCTGCTGGTACTGCCAGTGGCCCAGGTCAAGGGGTTGCACAAAGTCCAGGCCCAACCTCGCCGGGAACGGCTGCCTCGGGCGCTGAGACCCGAGTGGATGATCCAGCGCGATACGCCCGTTGCAGAGGTCACGCAGACCCTGGTGTTGCAACCCACCCTTGTCCACCCCGAGATGCCGCTAGACGAGGTCGCACGGGTCATGCTGGCCCATCCTGGGGTACACTTGGTCTGTGTGGTCGAAGGCGGGGGACGGTTGTTGGGCGTCCTCGACCTGCGAACGCTGGCCGATGACCTCTTTTTCCACATCATGCCCGAAGAGTTCCTCAGTGAGATGACCGATCTCGACCACGTACGACAGTTCGCCCAAATGAGCGGGATGCGCACTGTGGCTGATGCCATGAGGGATCCGGTCTGGGTCAAACGTGAAGAGACGGTGAAAGATGCCTTCAAGCGCATGCACGAGCATGGCTTGCCGGGCCTACCTGTCGTGGACGATCGCTACCACGTCATCGGGTATATCAACTTGTTGGAGTTGATGGCTGTCTGTCTGGACTCTGAAAAGTCCGCCGAGGAGACGGTATGAACCCCGTATTTTTGGCGGGCGGCATCTTTCTGATCACCTACGCCCTGATCGTCACTGAGCGTGTGCACCGCACCGTGTCAGCCCTGCTGGGTGGCCTGGCCATGATCTTATTTGGCCTCCTCTCCCAGGAGCAGGCTTTTCATGCTGTGGACTGGAATGTGATCTTTCTGTTGGCCGGAATGATGGGCCTGGCCAACGTGCTGCGGGAGACCGGCCTGTTCCAGTGGATCGCCGTGTACGCTGTTAGGCTGGGGCGTGGCAATCCCTTCCGCATCCTGATCATTCTCTCTTTGGTGACAGCCGTCACTTCGGCCCTTTTGGACAACGTGACGATCGTGATCTTGATCGTCCCGGTGACGCTTTTGGTAGCCGCCAGCCTCCGCGTAAACCCGGTACCCTTTCTCATCGCCCAGATCCTGGCCTCTAATATTGGCGGCATGGCCACACTCATCGGCGATCCGCCCAACATCCTCATCGGCAGCGCGGCTGGTATTGACTTCCTCACCTTTGCCGCCAACCTGGCGCCCATCAGTCTGTTGATCCTAGCCGTTTTTGTCGGGCTTTCCTGGTTCCTGTTCAAGCGCGAAGTACAGGCCAGTCAGGGTCGCCCGTTGGATATCGAGAGTCTGGATACAGATGCGCTGATAACCGATCGACCCACACTGGTCAAGGCGCTGATCGTCATGGGCGGCGTGATGGTGGGGTTTCTGCTCCACGGAGCCTTGCACTTGGAGCCGGCGACCATCGCGCTCACCGGGGCCACTCTCCTGCTGCTGTGGACGAGGAGTGACCCACACCACATTCTGCAAGACATAGAGTGGACCACCCTCTTCTTTTTCCTCGGCCTGTTTATCACTGTGGAGGCCGTGGTGCAGGTAGGCATTATCGAGATGGTGGCCGACGCTACGCTGCGCCTGACTGATGGGGATTTGGTTCTGACGTCGACCCTCCTGCTTTGGCTGTCGGCGGTGGCTTCAGGTATCGTGGACAACATTCCCTACACCGCAACCATGATCCCCATCGTGGAGAACCTGGGCAAGGTGATGCCGGTAGAGCCGCTGTGGTGGTCGCTGGCCTTGGGTGCCTGCCTGGGAGGCAACGCCACCCTGGTAGGCGCTTCGGCCAACGTGGTGGTGGCCAGTCTGGCCGAGCGAAGCGGCCATCCTATCAGCTT
>JASFLR010000478.1:0-3717 GCA_050117995.1 Anaerolineae bacterium | reverse complement strand
GATCTCAACCGAGTTCACGGCCTGTATCCTCCAGGATTTCCAACACCTGGCTGGCGCACTGCCGCCAGGAAAATTGCCGCATCTGTTCCATGCCTCGCTCTACCAGCTTGTCACGCAAGACTCCATCGGAAATCACTTGGTACATGGCCCCAGCCAGGGCCTCCACATCCAGGGGGTCGATCAGCAGTGCGGCATCGCCGCCAACTTCGGGCAGCGACGACACGTTGGAACAGACCACAGGTGTACCACAGGCCATGGCCTCCAGCACGGGCAGGCCAAAGCCCTCGTAGAGTGAGGGGAAGACAAAAGCCAGCGCCCCACTTAGCACAGATGGCAGATCAGCCTCGGGCATGTACCCTGTAAAGACTACCCGATCCTCCAAACCCAGCTTGCGCACCTCCCCAAAGATCTCCTCGTAGAGCCAGCCCTTCTGCCCGGCAAAGACAAGTTGGAGCTCGCCATCTCCGTCGAGCGTGCCGCCAGCCCTGTGCTCTGGTGTCGAGTTCAAACTACCGAGCAGAGCGGCAAAAGCCTTGACAAGACGCACCAGGTTTTTGCGGGGATGGAGTGTACCCACGTAGAGAATGTACCGTGTGCTCAACCTGTATCGAGCCCGGACTGCATCCAATATCTGCGGATCCGTGACCGGTGCGAGGCTCTCATCTCGACCGGGATAGACTACCACGATTCGATCGGCGGGGACTGCGTAGGCGCGAAGCAGAGCCCTGCGCGTAGCCTCCGAGTCAGCCACGATGCGCGTGGCAGCCCGCGCATTATGACGCGTCGACCATCTCAAGTAGAGATTCTGGAAGAGCGTGTGCGCTTGGGGATAGTGCAGAAAACCCAGATCGTGGACAGTGACCACGCTGCGCGGTGGATCGATGAGCGGCAGCACATGTGAGGGTACAAACAGGACGTCAGGAGGTGCTGCCTGCATCTCGCGGGAGAGGCGCACATGGGTCCAGAGCCGTGGAAAGGGCATCACGCGTGTCTCCACGCTCTTGGGAAAGAGCCCAGGAGCCGGCGCTTGGTTGAAGTAGAGTCGGAATCGGTGTTCCGTCTCCTGATCCAATAGCGCGCGGATGAGGTGCAGGGAGTAGGTTTCGGTGCCTGTACGCTGTGCCGTCGTAGACCGACTGGCATCAATCCCAATGAGCATTTGCCCTCGCTGGTGATGGGGTGAGCTTCCAGACCAAGCCACTCTTGTTCACATCCCCCACGGACCTGCTGACTCGGTCACACGTCACCGTCGATTATAGCATGGGCAACCTGTCCGGTCAATCGCCCCAGAGCCCGCCAACCTCCGCCAGTTGACGGGCTGACACAGGCCCCTGCCGCAAGATGACCGGAGGCTCAACGGTAAGGTCGAGCACAGTCGAGGCCATCCCACCCCCACACGTTCCGCCAGCCAAAATCAGAGGGATCCGTCCCTCAAAGGCACGATTGACGCCTTCAGCAGTGCACGGAGGCGGCTCCCCGTGCTGATTCGCGCTCGTTGCTGCCAGAGGCGCCGCCAGGGCGCGGCATAGCTCCCGAACTCGACTGTGATCCGGCACGCGCACGGCAACCGTCTCCCCACCGGAGGTCACCACATCAGGCACTGTTGAAGCTCGCCGCAACACCAAGCTGAGAGCGCCAGGCCAGAAGCGCGCAGCAAGCTTCCAGGCGATCGGTGGGATATCTACGCATGCGCTCGACATCGCAGCGACATCGGGGAGCAACAACGGGATGGGTAGGTAAAAGGGCCGCCCTTTCAGTGTGTACAGCCGTTCGACAGCCCCCGCATGGAAAGCACAGACGCCAATGCCATAGACTGTGTCAGTTGGAAAAGCAATCGCCTCACCGTCCAGTAGCAGCGCGACAGCGCGCTCGAGCGCGCCGCGCAACTCGATGTCAAGGCGCACTGTCTCGAAGGTCCGCTCCGGGGCTTCAGGCATATTGGCACTCCACGCGACTCACGCTCTCATTGTACAACTCCTTCTCTGCCAGGTCAACCCAATAGATCCACTCGCACACATACCTTTTGTCCTTGCGAGCGAAAGCTCGCTTGCCCAGCATCCAAAAGGACCGGCTTCGCAGCAGGCGCACAATAGGACTGTAGTAGGATTGACACATCCAAGCGCTTACGCTATAATGGCTCGGGATTGTCGCAGTGCCGCGACAAACACTACCAAAACGGGGACCAGACTAATGTACATCTATGACATCACTGTACCAATCTCCGAAAAGATGCCCGTATGGCCTGGGGAGCCGACCGTCCAGATCGAGTCCACGACCCGCATAGCCAAGGGCGACAAGGTGAACGGCTCAAGGGTAAAGATCTGCAGCCATGCTGGAACACACGTGGACGCACCGTACCGCTATATCCAGCAGGGAGCTACAGTTGATAGGCTTCCGTTGCGAGTGCTCATGGGTCCTGCGTATGTTGTCGAGGTGGATGGACTGGAAGGGAACACCATCCAGGTATATGACTTGGCCAGGACGCACTTTCCATCCGACACCAAGCGCCTGTTGATTAAAACAAGCAATTCGGACCTGTGGCAGCATGCATACAACGAGTTCGAGCGGAACTTTGTCCATCTCGCGCCCAAGACAGCCGAGTGGCTCGTCAAACGGGAGGTTGGATTGGTTGGTGTGGACTATCTCTCTGTTGAGGCTTTCGGCAGAAAAGATTCCCGAGTGCATCACGCCTTGCTAGGAGCAGGGGTGATCATCTTGGAGGGACTGGACTTGAGCCGTGTGCCACCGGGTCCCTGTGAACTTGTATGCCTGCCTCTCAAGCTTGAAGGGAGCGATGCGGCCCCGGCCCGCGCGCTCGTGATACGAAATTAGCACAGGTTGACCCGCACTAGCAAGGGGGGAAGGATGATCAAAAAGGAACCTGCCAGCAAGAAAGGATTCATGCGTGTCACGTTCGAGTTGCCCTCCAATATGTGGGCAGAACGAGTGAATCTGGTGGGCGAATTCAACGATTGGGACACAACCGCTACCCCGATGAAACGTGATCGATCGGATGCCAACTGGAAAGCAATCCTGGAGTTGGAGACTGGCAAGTCCTACTGCTTTCGCTACCTCATCGATGGAAAGGAGTGGCAGAACGACTGGCACGCCGACCATCACGAGGAGAATCCGTACGGTTCGTACGATTCTGTGGTAGACCTCTCAGATCCCGAAGCCACAACTTCCTGATCGGTGCGCTTTGTCGGCCTCGACCTGGCATGGTCACCCCGCAACCCCTCGGGAGGCGTAGTCCTATCAGCAAAGGGTTGCGTTCTTGCCGCGACGTCAGCGCTCGGCAGCGACGACCAGATACTCACCTTTGTTACTGAGGTGGTCCCGCCCAACACCTCCGGGCTGGTAGCCATCGATGCCCCGCTTTCTGTTCCTAACCCGAATGGATCTCGGCTATGTGACAGGCAGGTAGCCTCCGTTTTCGGCCGCTACCACGCAGCTCCCTACCCGGCCAACCGTCAGAACCTGGAGCGGTATGGAGGCCTGAGGGCCGAATCCATCCGCCGGGAACTCGAGGCTCTGGGCTTTCAACACGATCCAGCCATCCAGCGCCAGGCAGATACCCGGCGGGTCATTGAGGTCTTTCCCCACCCGGCGACAGTGTCTCTCTTCCAGCTGAACCGCACGCTCAAGTACAAAGCAAGATCCAAGCGCACATACGCGCTTCGCTGGCGAGAACTGCACCGACTGTGCCAGCACCTGGAT
>JASFLR010000477.1:0-3720 GCA_050117995.1 Anaerolineae bacterium | reverse complement strand
AGGCCTCGCCTGCGACCTCGATCAGGTGGGCCAATTGCAGGCCAGTGGACATGTCTGTCGGCATCAGTAAACTGGATCCCATGAGGACTGAATACAATAGAGCTACGATTAACCCGGTCTCCCACCAACCCCCCTTCATCATGCGGATGATCGGTAGCGTCAGGGCTGTCCAGATCAGTGCCCGCAACATCTGAAAGGGCAATACCCACGTCGGCAGGTCGGTGTCGGTGGAAGACTGCAAGGCCGTTGGGTCTAGCGCGCCTGCCAAGGGCAGATAGACCAACGCCCCAAAGACGACAAAGATGACAGCCCAGCTGAACGCGACTAGGGCACAGCGCCAAAGCCACTGATACCAGGGCATCACCAGCCGTGGATTCGTCTGCTTTGGTTCTCCCGTGGACCGCATCCGACCGTGTATCAGGACAACCATGGGTGAAAAGATAGCCGATGTGAAGGCTCCATTGACAACAAGGTGCAGGACCAGATCTGGCGGGAGCACCTCGGGGAGGTATGTTGCTTCGATAGCAACCATGAGCGTCGTGACTCCGTAAAACAGCAAGAAGATCGCGCCGACTAGGCGCCACCCTGTCCAGCGGGCTCGTACGATGGGATAGCTCAGCACAGCAGACTGGAGCAGTGATACCAGCAAGAGCATGGTAGGCGCGCTCTTTGCCCCCTCGGAAAAGTTCAGCCCAAAGAGGTCTATGGAATACAGTCCGAACAGTAGGAAGGCCGAGAGCATGATCCGCAGCCCAAACAGAATCCTGCTCCTGATACTCATCATATTCCGCTCTCCCTCGTGTGGTCAGAAAGCGTTGCGGCTCTCAAACTCATCTCGCTCCGTCCAGGTCTTATGCCGCATGCTGCAGGGGCATGGCAGCGGGCGATGGCTGCTGGGTGGAGACCCGTCGCCTGCCAAGCTCCGACGAACGCCACAGGAGCCACAATGCCGCTACTGTGAATGGCAGGGAACCGATCAGGCCGGCCGCCGTCGGGCCCAGCAAAGGATTGGGCTGGCCTATCGAGACAAGGGCTCCGATTGTGCCCAGACCATTGATGGCGGCATGGCCGATGACCGCTGGCCACACACTTCTGGACTTGAGCGTCATCCAGGCCAACCATGTACCAGCCACGACGGTGAACCAGGTCATGACCAGCAGGCCCAGCCAGGGTACACCGGGGTAGTTGAGCCCATAGTTGTAGCCCATGGCAATTATCGGCCAGTGCCACACCCCCCAGATCACGCCCAGCAGGAGCACGGCCTTGCGGCCGCCGAGGGGCATAAGCTTGGGTAGGAGATAAGCACGCCAACCAAACTCCTCACCGAACGTGGCCGGCCCGTTAATTATGGGGGCGATGGCGAAGCCCTGGACGATCTGGAGCACAACAAGCACGGCGGGGCCAAAGGGCAAGGGCTGACCGGCCGTCCTGGCTCTCTCCTCCAAGAGTTGGCGGGCCATTGACAACGAGGTGTCCAGATACTGCGGGAATATGACAAAGAACACCCCTGCACCGAGCAGGATCAAAGTCGGCGTCCCCATCCAGGCCAGGAGCCAGAACACCCAGCCTTTCCTGAAGCGGGGGCGCAGGCAAAGACCCTGCCATCCCTCCCTGGTCACCAGCCGTGTCAAGAGATTCGCCAGGGTCGGGGCAGTCATGCTCATCAGGAGCAGAATCCAGACCGGTGATCCCACTTGAAGGTTGGTCAGTCCGCCGCTGGCATATATCACCACATCAATGGTCCAGGCAATGCCAAAAGCAAACAGCAGAAAGATCCAGACTCGTTTCGTCTCCATGCCCCTTTCCATCACAGCACTCTCCTTCTCGCTTTGGAGGAAATCTCAGGCGACCTCCGCTGTGTGGTACAGCCACGTGACCATAAGCGCAGTCGGTATAAAGCCCAGGACGTACCATACGCCAGGAACTCCCGGATGCCGAGAGATAACCTCCAGGTACATCGGCGCGATCCAGACCAGCGTATATGCGCTCGTGACGAGCGTAGCTGCGAACCGGCTCCGTCCCTCCGCAAACAGCTGCAGCGCATAGCCTGTTCCACCCAGTGCCAGCACAAGGGCCATATGGACGCCTAGGACCAGCACAAAGAGCACATATGGCCAGCTGAAAGCGCTGAACGCTGGATCTCCGGAAAGCGAGGCGTACAGCGCTGGCGGAACGATTTCGACAGCCAATGGAATCAGGATAGCAACCGCGTACCAGAGCGCACTATTCCTGCCATTGAGCAAGTTTCTGTAGGCATTTTTCACACCTTCGACGCCCTGATGAGCCGCGACGAGTGGCAGCGCGGCAATCCACATGCTGGTCATGGCACCAAGATATAGGATGAACCCGCCGATGCTGGTGATTTCGATTTCTTGCGGCAAAAGACCAACGTGGGAACCGAGGATGGGTGACCAGAAGGCCCATGACATCAAGATGCTCACCACGACGAAAACGACCAAGGGATGCTTGGCCACAGCCATCTCACTTGCTTTTCGAACTGCCATCACGCCCCCTCAATCTCCTGACCTGCAAGTGTACTCGATAGGCATAGCTGGTCACCCCCACATGGGTAGCCAGCGTGTTCCCCGCAGTAAGCCCCTTTCACCTGCCGGTGCAGGCCACAGACCACCTTTGGGCCCCTGCCTATGTGCCATGGCCTTCCTCTGTCTCAGTTCCAGCATCAAGATTCGTAACCTAGCCGGACATGGGAACCGGCACTCCTATCCAAGTATCTTCCTGCATAGTATAATCCCCCGGAGGCCGACTGTCCTTAAGCTGCGTTGTGATTCTCTTTAAGTCGATCTTAAGAAGGAAGATAGAAGCTCAAACGTGAGGTGGGTACCGTGCGGGCCATCCACTCGCTTGGGGCTGTAGTCTGTCGATTCAGTTCCGAGATGCCCAGTACCGATGAGGCCCCGCTCGGTCATCCAGCAAGCGCGCCAGATGGTAGCGCTCCGCATCTATGCCTGCCGGTGTCCGTGGTCTGTGGATCTGCTACCTGGTTCCTGATCGCCGCGCCTTTGCGCCCGGCAAGATGAGCACCGACGAAGGCAAAGGCTATCAAGACTGCTCCTGAAATCCATCCGCCGAGGACAAACGGATCCTGGGATAGAGGCCGAGGACCAGCCCGCCGCCCATCAGAACCGCGGCCAGCGCGGCAAAGTGCCGCATGCCGTACAGCAATGCGAGCTGCAGGTAGTGGGTGCCCAGGGCCGATCCTGAATCTCGGGTAAAATCGGTTAGGCCGATAGATCGTCGCCGCGGCTACTAGGAGCAGTGTAAAGGCCATCTGCATTATCAGCCCATTGCGCTTATTCTCCGGGCTGAGCGAGGCGTGGCGGCTCATGAGCCGCAGCACGAGATAGATCAGCGTACAGATGAACACGCCACCGGCAACCAAGACCCAGATTTCGACGGTAGGGTATGCTTGTCGACCGAACTCTCACTTTATCATTCATACGCCGGTGCGGTTGCGTTGGTATTGGCGAGTGGGCGCGCGGGGGGCAGCCCTTCGAGCCACACCTCGTAATCATGATGCAGGCCGCTTTCGTCGTCATTGATGAACACACTGGCAGTAATGTGCTTAGCATTTACAAGGGTCAATCCCCTCTTTATCATATACCACTCTCATGCCCCTGACGGCAGAAGCCATTGCGGCAATAGGCCGCGTTCTGAGCAACCACAACTGAACCCAACGCCTATGCGTGAGAATGAATCCTA
>JASFLR010000476.1:0-3727 GCA_050117995.1 Anaerolineae bacterium | reverse complement strand
GTTTCGGCTCGGCGTGGAAAGTCAGCGCATTGTCGATCGCCCACAGCTGCCCCTGCAAATCCACCAGGCAGTGACCAGATTTGCGGTCAGCATTGTTGGCGATCACGTCAAAGGCTGCCAGGCGCTTCAGGTCCTCTACATAGGCCGGGTCGTCCTGGATCGTGAAAAAGTGGGCATCCTCTTGAGCATGGACAAAGAACTGCACCGACCCAAGTCCGTGCGGCCCCTCGCGCAGGACCGTAGGCGGGACCATACCCCATCCCAGGGCTTCGCACACCAGGTAAGATACCACCTCCCTGAGGCCCAGGGTGCCGTAACGAAAGTCCCAAAGCGGGCGCTCGCCGTCTTGTGGCTTGTAAACAGCCAGCGTGGCGAGTCCTTTGTCGCGAACAGTTACTAGCAGGGTGGCGTTGGAACTCCAGGGGATAAGGCCCTCCACCTCGATCTCGCCATGGTTCAGCAGGTGGAGGACCCGATCGGGCGTCAGAGATGCATCAATCTCTTCCGCAGCGCTCACGTCCGGTGGCCATTCTTGCGTGGGCAAAAGTGCCCTTCAGGATCTATGGGTTGGCCGCACATGCTACAGATTGGCCTGCCGGCTGCCACGACCTCCTGCCCGTGTTTGGAAAAGGCCCGCATCTGGATGGGAGTGGCCCAAAAGTGCGCTACCGAAGGAGTCGCATCGTCTTCCTCGCCTATCATCTCATAGGCGATGAGCACCAGATAGCCACCGGCCTGATCCACCCCCAAATTCACCCGTCCCGTACGGAATGCGGGCTCCAGGGGGTATTCCAGATCCATTCCCTGTTGGATAATGGGATCTGGATCGACGACAGCATCGGGTTCGTCGCCGGCTAACTCGAGCAAGACCTGATCGATAGCCTGGGCTAGCAGAGCCACGTGCTCCTTTTCGCAGATGACAGTCACCAATTGGCTTCCCTGCCGGGCCTGGATATAGAATACCCGCTTGCCGGGCTCGCCAATGGCATCAGTCGTGATACGGTCAACAGGCCTCAGGTTAAAGGTCTGGTAAGGCATCTTCACTGCTCCTCGTGTTGCCCCTTCTCTTCAATCCTAAAGGAAGGCAATCGCTCGGTATGGTTCAGACAGATCAAACGTGGGCCAAAGCGGCTGAAGGCAAATGCAGTGATCGAGGCCGGGCTGATGGTCAGCCTTTGAAAGAGGTCCAGGGGCAGGCCGGCATAATGAGCTACCGCCAGCTTGATCGGGTCCGAATGTGAGACCACAGCGACCACCTGGCCTGCGTGGGCGTCGCGGATGGCGTCGAGCTCAACCACCATGCGCGCTTGCACCTCGCGCAACGACTCGCCGCCGGGAAAACGCGCACCCCCGGGATAGACCTGAACTACGGGCCACAGCTTTTCCTTCCTCAGGTCTTTCAGATCGTGACCTGTCCAGTCGCCGTACAGGGTCTCGCCAAGATTCTCGCGCACCTGCACGGTCAAGCCGTTCAACTTTGCCAGGGGTTGGGCTGTCTCTACTGTGCGCTCCAGCGGGCTGCAATAGAGCGCAGCCAATGGCACCTCAGCCAGTCGTTGGGCCAGCGCAGACGCCTGGGCGCGACCCTCTTCATTCAGGTTCACACCGGGCGTCCAACCAGCCAGCCGCTCACCCACCCAATCGTTCACGGCGTGGCGGATCAGAAGCATCACCATCATCTCTGTCATCTTGTCTCCAGCGTTCATTATACCACAGGTCCGGTGCGAAACGAAAGCGAATGGAAAAGGCCAGCGGAATCCCACTGGCCCTGCGCCGCCAATCGCTCAGAGATCTTATTTCACCCGGGATTCAGCCGCCACCGCCTTGTGTTCCAGACGGGGACGCGCCTGCCAGTTCATCCAGGCATCGCGCAGGCCAATCAGGCCGATATAGGCATACGCGCCAACATAGAGTAGGAGAAAGGGGACGGCAAAGTAGTTGCCCATCACCAGAGCCGCCGCAACAGTCACTATGGCATAGGCCGCCAGGACCAGCTCGCCGACCGTGACCCACTGAAACGGCAGTGCGTAACGGTTGCCAGCCCATAGTTCGCCCCGGCGCTCGACGCTGAATTTGGGCGTCCGCCTGAAGGCCCGATCCCGGCCGATCAGGCCCCGCGCAATGGCGACGGTGTTGGACAGAGCCAGGCCCGTGCCCAGCAGGGCCAGCACCGGCATGAGCAACATGCGCTGTTTCCAATCGGGGTAGAGGTGGCGCTGTGATAGAGCGTAGGCCACGATCGGCCCAAGGGCCACCAGCCAGAAGATAGTCAGATTGAAGGCCATCGGGATCTGACCCAACACCATGGGCAGCGTCAGTAGCAACAGCACGAGCGACATGGGATGGGCCAGCCATACGCTGAGGTGCAATATCCCTTCCAGCCGGGCGGCCCAGGAAAGAGGCAGACTGTCCTCATGGGCAGGCGGCGACTCGGAAGCAGGGTCGGGATCGGACTCGATCCGTCCGCGCATCAGCGAGCCAGTCAGCTTGACCAGGCACTGGGCCTGGCCCGTAGCCCAACGCGCCTGCTGCCGCTTGAAAGCAGCCATCTGCGGTGGAAGCTCCGCAGGTGACTCGACATCGGGCAAATAGAGCGCCTGCCAGCCCGCCAGTTGCGCGCGGAAGCTGAGATCCACATCCTCGATCAAGGTGTCGTCGCGCCAGCCGCCAGCCGCTTCGATAGCCTTTCGGCGCCATACGCCTGCCGTGCCGTTAAAGTTCATCAGGAGATCGTTGCGGTTGCGGCCCAGATGCTCCACCACAAAGTGGCCATCTAGGGCAATGGTCTGAGCGCGGGTCAGCGCAGAATATCGCGCGTTCAGATACCCCCATCGTGTCTGGACAAAGGCCAGGTCAGGCCGCGCTGCTAGATGCGGCACCGTCCTCTTGAGAAAATCTGACGAAGGCAAGAAGTCGGCGTCAAAGATGGCGATGAGCTCACCCTTTGCTGTCTCCAGCCCGCGGGTGAGCGCGCCAGCCTTGAAGCCACTGCGGTCCTGGCGGTGCAGCAACTGAATATCCAAGCCCCGCGCACGGTGGAACTCTACGCGGGCCCGTGCCAGCCTCGTTGTCTCATCAGTTGAGTCGTCCAGGACCTGGATCTGAAGCTGTTCCCGCGGGTAGTCCATGCGCGCCACGGCGTCAATGAGACGTTCGACCACATACAGCTCGTTATACGTTGGCAACTGGACAGTCACCGACGGCCAATGCTCCGGCTCTGGCGCCTGCGGTTCACTATCCCGGCGGCGGCGCAGGTAGAGGGTTGCCAACAACAGGGCATTAGCTCCATATAAGGCAACGACCAAGGCCGCAGCAAGGTAGACTATACTTAGGACAGACACAAACCCCTCCAAATCGGACAAACAGCGTCCAGTATACCATCGCTCATCACTCCTGGCAAAGACAATCTGCAGTACGACAGGGAGGGCAGCCTTGTACGAACAGCGTGACGCGCGGTGTTTGACAGCCTTTCCCCCTTGGCGTACAATAGCCACAGTCAATCTTGGATCGGAGGTTCAAGGGTGAATATCCACTTCCCGGCAAGCCACGCCGAGGCGATGGCACAGTTCCTGCAGGAGCTGGTGCGCATTCCCAGTCTCTCGACGCATGAAGAGGCCGTGGCAGAGCGTCTGGCGACCGAGATGCGGCGCGTGGGCTTTGCCGACGTCTGGACCGACCGTGCGGGTAGCGTGGTGGGCCGCATCGGCGCAGGACAAGGACCGAAGTT
>JASFLR010000475.1:0-3729 GCA_050117995.1 Anaerolineae bacterium | reverse complement strand
AACGTCCGATCACCGTGTATGGTGCGATTGTTTCCAACACGGTGATCGCCGTGTCAAAGTTCGCGGCGGGCATAATCACGGGCAGCTCAGCCATGCTTTCAGAGGGTATCCATTCTGTAGTGGACATAGGGAACCAATTGCTGCTGTTGCTCGGCATCCACCGCAGCAAGAGGCCCGCCGATGAGCTTCATCCCTTTGGTCATGGCAAGGAGTTGTACTTCTGGAGCTTGATCGTCGCCATCCTGCTCTTTGGAGTTGGTGGCGGCATGTCTATCTATGAGGGAATCACGCATCTTGAGCATCCTGCCGTGATCCAGGATCCGACCTGGAACTATGTGGTGCTGGGTATTGCCTTTGTCGCCGAGGGCGCGTCCTGGGCGATAGCCTGGAGAAAGCTCCTGGATAATCGAAAAGATGGCCAGGGGTTGTGGCAGGTGTTGCGTGCCAGCAAGAACCCGGCGGTCTTTGTCGTAGTGGCTGAGGATTCGGCTGCACTGGCAGGCATCTTTGTTGCCTTCTTGGGCGTGCTGCTGGGCCACTCCCTGCAGAATCCTTACCTGGATGGAGCGGCGTCCATCGTCATCGGACTGATCTTGGCGGCAGTTGCAGGGTTCCTGGCCTACGAGAGCCGGGACTTGCTGGTGGGCGAAGCCGCCGACGCCGACGTGCTGCAGTCGGTTCGCAGGCTGGCCGAAGCCGATCCGTCTGTAGTTGGTGTATCGCGCCCATTGACAATGCATTTTGGACCCGACCAGGTGTTGCTCAACCTTGACATCGAGTTCCGGCCCGAGCTGTCCGCCGCAGAAATCACGGCGGCTGTCGACCGTCTGGAGGCAGGGATTCGCAAGGATCGCCCCAATATAAAACGCATCTTCATCGAAGCTGAATCGCTCAGGAGCGGTGCATCGCCAACCTGATCGCCTGGATCGGATGTTGGGCTGAAGCGGTAGACTGGGTATAGGGCAGAGGGGATTTGACGTACTCTTCTTTGCCTACCTGATCTTCTGCGGTCTGGTTGGCGACTCGTGTCGAAAGGGTGGAGAAAGATGGACATTCCGATAGACGCTGACGTGAGGTGTACAGATGGTGCAGCAGGTCGCTCGACTTACGTCGTCCTCAATCCGGTGACCCGCCGCGTGACTCATGTTATCGTAAAAGAAGGCAGCTTCCCCTGGCTGGAGCGCTTGGTCCCCGTTGAGATGGTGGCTGAAACCAGTCCGGATGAGATCTGGCTGAGTTGCACAGGTGAAGAGCTACACGGGCTCGAGTCTTTTGTCGACACAGAGTTCGTGCCTGGACAGTATCCCTACGAAGACTATGACTTTGGGGAGTACCATGTGTGGCCTTATGTCTTTCCGGAGGAGGAGCCCATGCCTGTGGCGCACGAGCGCGTGCCGCCTGGAGAGCTGGCTGTGCGCCGTGGCAATCACGTCCGGGCGACCGATGGCGACATCGGGCGGGTGGACGAATTCCTGGTCGACCGGGAGACCGAGCATATCACCCACCTGGTCCTGCGCGAAGGACATTTGTGGGGGCAAAAGGACGTGCTCATCCCCGTTTCGGAGATTGAGCAGGTCGACGAGGATAGGGTCTATTTGACCTTAAGCAAAGCAGAGGTGGCCGATCTGCCTACGGTACCATTGCGGCGCTGGCACGATGGCTTGTCGGGCGCTTAGCGCTGTGCTTCTGCGCTTATAAACATAATCAGACCGTCACTCACTGCAATTTGACAGAGATGAAAAGACCATGACCTCTACTGAATCCCAGGAACGGCATTTCATGGATTGGGACGTCGTGCGCGACATCGTGATCGGCATGTTCGATGGATTGACTGTCCCTTTTGCCATCGCCCGCCTGATCGGGTAGAATGCAATATGATGTCTAGAGTCTCTCATTAGTGTGACGACAATCATGGTTCGGGGAGGTAAAGATGCCCTCAACTCACATCCTGCTGGTGGACGACGATGCGCTCTTGCGGCGTAGCCTAGTACTGAACCTGGAGGATGCGGGTTATCGGGCCAGCGCCTCGGGGACCGCTGAGGAAGCTCTCGAGTTGGCGGAACGTGACCGTCCTGATCTGGTCTTGCTGGACATCGGCCTGCCCGGCATGGACGGTCTCGACGCCCTGCGCCGCTTTCAGTCTCGGATAGGGGTGCCGGTCATCTTTCTCACCGCGCGCCGGCGAGAGCTGGACGAGGTGCTTGGACTGGAACTTGGCGCTGATGACTATATCACCAAGCCCTTTGACAAGGATGTGCTCCTGGCACGCATCAAGGTCGTGTTGCGACGTTCTGCACTGACTGAAAGAACAGCTCCGCCCAAAGGTGGAGGAGACTCTTTGGCTGTAGGCGACCTGGTGATCGATATCGGTGCTCACAGCGTCACCGTTGCGGGACAGCCTGTCGAGTTGACCCCTCTCGAGTTCGATCTCTTGCAGGTGCTAGCCGAAAACACCGGTCGTGTCCTTTCCGTGGACGATCTTCTGGACCGCGTATGGGGAGAGGAGTACGTGGGACAGCCCCAGGTTGTCTACGTGCACATCCATTGGCTGCGGGAGCGTCTGGAGAAGGATCCGCACAATCCACGACGTATCGTGACGGTACGGGGCGTGGGCTACAAGCTGGAGCCTGTGGAGGCCTGATGCTGCGAACCCTGCGGGCGCGCTTTGTTCTCAGCCACGTGCTGCCGCTGGCCATCATCATTCCGGTGATGGGCATTGCGCTCATCTACGTGCTGGAAACCCAGGTGCTGTTGGATATGATGGCTCATGGCCTGGAGGGACAGGCCCTACTGGCTGCCAAGATTGCCGCCGGCCAGCCCGGGATTTGGCAAGATTCCGAAAAGGCTAGTGCATTTGTGGGCGGGGTAGGTGCGGATCTGGGCACACGGGTCATGCTGCTGGATACGCAGGGCAACCTGATTGCCTCCAGCGACCCGAACGATGCTGAACGCCTTGGCTATGCCCTCGAACTGGATGGCTGGACGGCAGCGCTGACCGGGAATACCAGCACGCGCAGCGTCTATAGCCGTCAGATGGAGCACGAGATTGTCGATGTGTTGGCACCGGTCTTGGACGAGGATCGGCAGGTCGTTGGCGTTATTCGTCTGAGTCACCAGCTGACCAACGTGTATGATCAATTCGTGCGCCAGCGATTTTTCGTCGGCGGGATCTTGGTTGCGGGTTTGTTGCTGGGCACGGGAGCTGGCCTGGTGCTGGCGCTGAATCTGGAACGTCCTCTGCGAGACGTAACCCAGGTGGTTGATCAGATGGCTAGCGGCGAGCGACTGACCCCACTACCGGAAAGAGGACCACTGGAAATCCAGCACCTGCTGCACTCGGTAAATATCCTCGTCGAACGTCTGCGCTCTCTCGAGCAGGCTCGCCAGCAATTGCTGGCCAATCTGGTGCACGAGTTGGGACGGCCCCTGGGAGCTTTTCGTTCGGCCACGCAGGCTCTGCTAGGACGCTCTGGAGAGGACCCGGATTTGCGCAGGGAGCTGTTGGTGGGCATGGACGAAGAGGTGGATCGACTTGCACACTTGCTGGATGATCTGTCTGGACTTCACGACCAGGTATTGGGCACGTTGGAGCTACATAGACGCCCCATTTCTCTGAGTGAATGGCTCACCCACATTCTACCTCCCTGGCGCGAGGCTGCTCAGGCCAAAAGGCTGAAGTGGAAGGCCTCTATCCCGGCGTCTCTTCCGACGATCGACGCGGACTCGGAT
>JASFLR010000474.1:0-3743 GCA_050117995.1 Anaerolineae bacterium | reverse complement strand
GGAAGCTCACGCGACATGATCTCCGCGATCTCTGAGGAAGGTGTAATCGGATATCCAGCGAAAAAGCGGCAGCCTACAGCCAGCGCGCCCAGCGCGCAGGCACGGTTGCCCTGGAGCAGTTGCACGGTCACAGCTCACCCCCGGGTAGCGCTCCCTGCTCGGCGAGGTCGGCCAGCTCCTCGAGTTCCTCGACCTCATCCGGTTCCAAGCGGCGCACAGTTATGGCCATATCCGGGCAGTGCATCTCACACCAATTGCAGGCTGTACACTTCTCAGGATGTGCAATCACCGGGCGGCCCTGACCATTGGCGACAAACACATCCTGAGGGCAGAACGCGATGCAAAGGCCACAACCTTTGCACCAAGTGCCAAAGATGGTCACAAGACCGCGGGTGCGGATGCGTCGCGGTTTCTTCTCTCCAGATAATTGAACGGCGGACTCGTCCGCCGCCTCTTCCGTAGCCATTCCTCAACCTCCAAACGGACTACAACTCACCTTTCCAGTCGACTTGTGCGCTCATTGTACCATCAGCAACTTGTGTGTCAAGATTGAGGAGAGCCTGAGATCAGATTCGAACGCCCGGAAGGATTGCAGCACCCTGACAATCTGTGGTATAATCTACATATGAACAAGACAAATTGCAATATACTGGGCCTACTTCGGACGTGGGCGGAACCCCAGCATGGGAGGAGACATCGTGACAGACGCCAGTTTTGATATTGCCATCATAGGCGCGGGAGTGGTTGGACTGGCTACGGCCATGGATATTGCCACCCGCCGCCCTGACCTGCGACTGATAGTTCTTGAGAAAGAGAGCGAAGTAGCAGCGCACCAGACTGGACACAACAGCGGCGTGATCCATGCCGGTCTCTATTACAAACCGGGCAGCCTGAAAGCCCAAATGGCCGTCGAGGGCGCGCGCCGGATGATCGAGTTCTGCGGGGAGCATGACCTTCCCTACGAGCTTTGTGGCAAGGTCGTGGTAGCGACCAGTGAAGAGGAGTTGCCCAGATTGGAGGAGCTGCACCGTCGTGGTGTGGCGAACAAGGTTCCAGGCCTCACAAGGATAACGGCGAAGGAGATCCTGGATTACGAGCCCCACGCCACCGGGATCGCCGGACTGTGGTCGCCAAACACAGGCATCGTAGACTATATCGCCGTCACGAAAAAGTACGCGGAAATTGTCAAGGAACACGGCGGAGAGATCCGCTTGAACACCAGGGTGACTGGGCTCTTGGACGAGCAGGATAGCATTATCCTCCAGACAACTAACCATAGCGTGCGCACGCGCGGGTTGATCAACTGCGCTGGACTGCAGAGCGACCTGATTGCCAAGATGATGATGGGCTCCGATCAGGGAGTGCGCATCGTGCCCTTCCGCGGCGAATACCACAAGCTAGCTCCCGCGAGCCAGACGCTCGTGCGCGGCCTTATCTACCCCGTCCCGGACCCTCGCTTTCCATTTCTCGGGGTGCACTTTACGAAGAAACTGGATGGGTCAGTGGAGGCAGGGCCGAACGCCGTACTGGCATTTGCTAGGGAGGGCTACCGTAAAACCGATGTGAGCTTGCGCCATATGGCCGGCCTGATCGCATTTCCGGGCTTCTGGGCCATGGCGGCCCGGTACTGGCGCATGGGCCTGGGAGAAATGGTTCGCTCCTGGTACAAGCCCGCCTTTGTCAGGGCACTGAGAACGCTGTTGCCGGACCTGGGCATTGAGGATGTCGCCCCAGGCGGCGCCGGGGTTCGCGCCCAAGCCATGGATCGCAAAGGGAATCTGTTGGACGATTTCAGTTTCCTGGACTCGCCACGAGCAGTACATGTACTCAACGCTCCCTCCCCGGCGGCTACTGCATCCATTGTAATTGGCGAGGCGATCGCCGCCAGAGCGTTGGAAAGATTCGGAGCCTAAGCAGGCAAATAGCCGGACCCAAGACGATGGGCTCGAAGATCGAACCTGGAAGGAGCTAATCATGGAAGGATCGGAAGTGGAGATTAAGCGTGGGTTGGAAGGTGTCATCTTTACCGAGACCCGTTTGAGTGCTATAGATGGCAACGCAGGCAAGCTGTCCTATTGCGGGTATGATATCAGCGATCTGGCTGGAGCAGCATCGTACGAGGAGACAGCATTCCTATTGTGGTACCAGCGCCTTCCAGCCGATAGCGAACTGGAGATGCTCTCCAATTGGCTGCGCGCGAACCGCCATCTACCCAAAGTGGTCTGGGGTATCATGCACTCCCTACCAGAGCAGGCCACACCGATGGAGGCATTGCGCACTGTAGCATCTACACTCTCCATGTACGACCGGTCCTGCGTGCACGAGGTCGAAGGCGGCTCATCTTTGTGCAGGGCGGTTAGCCTCACCTCCAAGCTGCCGACCATCGTGGCCTCATTCGACCGTCTGCGCCGCGATCACCCGCCCATCGAACCAAGGATCGACTTGAGCCACGCAGCAAACCTGATGTACATGCTAAGCGGCAAAGAGCCGGACCCCGCCTCCGCCGAAGCGCTGGAGACCTACTTTGTCCTGCTGGCCGATCATGGTATGAACGCATCCACCTTCTCTGCACGGGTGACCGCCAGCACGTTGGGCGATGTGTTCTCCTCAGTAGTCACTGCCCTCGGCACGCTGAAGGGGCCGCTCCATGGTGGGGCAAGCCAGCGATCCATGGAGCAGCTGCTGGAAATTGGCAGCGTCGAAAAAGTCGACGACTGGTTCGACCACAAGGTGGCTGGCAAAGAGCGCATCTTTGGTTTCGGACACCGAGTGTACAAGACCGAGGACCCCCGCGCAACCATCCTGCGCAAACTATCCAAGCGGGTGGCGGAGCGGAGCGGCAACACCAAGTGGTTCGACATTTCCCACCGGCTGGAGCAGAGGGTACGCAGCCACCCCTACTTCCAGGAAAGACGTATCTTTGCTAATGTGGATTTCTACACCGGGCCGCTGCTCTACGCGCTGGAGATTCCTCTGGACCTATTCATCCCCATGTTTGCCATTGCCCGCATCGCGGGTTGGACCGCCCACATGCTGGAGCAGCAGAGGAACAACCGGCTAATCCGCCCGCGCGCCTACTATACTGGGCCGCAAGACCAGATCTGGAGCGACAGAAGTAGCCGAGAGCCACTTGTGGAAGCACAGCCCGACATCCATTGCGTAGCCGGCCGACCGGCAAACTGCCCTGCAGCATTGGAAGTCCCTCCACGATTCTAAGCTGAAGGCGAACAACCGGACTACTGGACGAGACGACTTGAAAGGAGCGTTTCCTAATGACCTACCGAGTGACATTGATCCCGGGAGACGGGACTGGTCCAGAGCTGATCACGGCTACCCGCCGGGTGCTCGAGTCCACTGGCGTCTCATTCGATTGGGACATCCGCGAAGCTGGCGCAGATGTGATGGAAAAGTACGGCACACCACTGCCTGATGCCGTGCTCGACTCGATCCGCGCCAACAGGGTTGCCCTGAAGGGACCGATCACGACGCCGATTGGCACGGGCTTTCGCAGCGTCAACGTGGCAATTCGCAAGATACTCGATCTCTACGCCAATCTACGCCCCGGTCAATCCGAGCTGGGTCTATCGGTATGCTACGATAACGTCGATGTCGTCGTCGTCCGTGAGAACACCGAGGGACTGTATGCTGGCATCGAGCACGACGTCATCCCCAACGAGGCAGCCGAGTCTATCCGCATTATCACGCGCCGCGGCACCGAGCGGATCGTGCGATTTGCCTTCGAA
>JASFLR010000473.1:0-3755 GCA_050117995.1 Anaerolineae bacterium | reverse complement strand
CAAGCACTCCCATGGGAGTGCCGTGGTCTGCTGGCGACCAGATGCGGAGCCCGGTCGCCTCGCCGGGGGCAATGGCCCGGGCAGGGGAGGGCCGCCAGGTGGATGGCCCAGCTTCCCCTACACGTCCGGCGCCTCCATACCCATCAGCCCCAGCATCAAGTAGATCTCACCCCGGTGGCTGATTTCATGTTCCAGAACGTGCCAGATGATCCAGTGCAGAGACACCTTTGCCCCCCAGAAGGTGGTGATGAGCCGGTCAAGATCCATGATGTCGAGGGTTCCGAGGTAGGCCCGTGTACGATCGTGGACCTGAGTGAGCAGAGCCTTGATCGAGGCCACGGTCGGATAGTCGCTCTCGTCGACCTCGGGCCACTCGTCCAATTCGCCAGTTACTACATAGCGGAACCAACCCTCCTCGGCGGTGGCGATGTGGAGAGCGACCGTGCGCAGCGACCAAAGTCCTTCGCGGGGCACAAATGCCAGTTGCTCATCAGTCAGCAGGTCCAGTGCCGCATACAGGCCCTGTCGGACCTCTTTCCAGTGTGAGAATAGCTCTGTAGCGTTCATTGGAAATTCCTTCTTCGATCAATCGTGGAGACGCTCTGCTCAGGCCTCTCGCTGTCCAGCCTCCAACAGCAGCTTGAGGGCCCTCAGCGTCTCGAGTGTCACCCACTTGTTGGGCTTGCCTGTTGGGCCTGGATCGAAAGGCGGGCGGCTGGAGGTGTGATCGAGAGGCCAGGAACCGTCGGGCAGTTGCCGGCTCAAGAGATAGCCTGTCGCCTGGGCGATCTTGGGGTGCTCGAGGGTGTAGCCAAGGCGTGCCAGGCTGTCAAGTGTGCTTACCAAGCTGTAGTCGAAGGGAGGCCATTGTAGGGTTGTCCAGGGGATGCCGACGTGGTAGCGGCTCATGCCTGGCTCCATGAGGAGGTCGCTGATGGCAGACGCGCCGCGGATTGCAGCGGGATGGGCCGCCGTCTCGGGGTCGAGGGCGGCAACGCGCAACACGTCGTGGGTAGCCCGCAGGCATCCGGGCCGGGTGGGCCGCCCGCAATCCCACATGCCGTCGCTGCGCTGGGCGTCCATGAGCCATCCGACTGCGCGGCGCACATGCAGATCAGC
Organism: Anaerolineae bacterium; assembly: GCA_050117995.1. Classification (GTDB taxonomy): domain Bacteria; phylum Chloroflexota; class Anaerolineae; order JAAYZQ01; family JAAYZQ01; genus JBFFCR01. The sequence goes on along the minus strand of JASFLR010000473.1, from coordinate 2,636 downwards.
GCCGTAGCCGAATTGGATGAGAAAGCGCACGATGCGGGCATGGGTACAGGTAGCCGGATCTTTGTCCCATACGATGCCTTGTCCGGACACGCGGCGCCGCCGACAGAAGGGGCCGTGATCCCGCTGGAAGTCGAAGATGAACTCACAGCTCTTGCGGATCTGGGGATGTTCGGCAGTCAAGCCCACATCGCCCAGGACGCAGAGCACCCAGAAGGTGCCGTAGTGCTTGGGCAGGTAGTAGTCCCGCTTGACCCAGTATCCACCGAGCTTCTGGCGCCCCAGGAGCTCAGCCAGAGGTGGGTAGTCTGGCATCTCCGCCTTGGCCTGAAGGACGTCCGGGTCATCAGCAGGGCGATCGAGCAGGTCCCGCAGTGTCGAGTAGCGCACGGCGGGATTTGCTGGCTGGAGAAGCCAGGGTACAGGATCGGCACGGAGCAGTTCACGCCAACGTTCGGACATTTGGACTACATCTCACGTGTTCAGTTGGGCACGGATGCTGTCGAGCGTGGTTCGCGCTTCGGGGACAAAGCTAAAGAACTGCGTGATCGTTTCGCACCCAAAGTCGTCACAGTGGGCACAGTTGGCGACGGCCCTCTCCATGGCGCAGGCGCGAATTTCGCACTCGGCGCAGTGGCCGAATTTGCGCCCAGTGGTTCCCAGGCAGCCGTCGCAGATCACTGATTCGGCCGTGAGCCCCGGCGCGTTGTACTCCTCGCGCCAGAGGGTGGCGACCTGCTCCAGAGCCGCGCGATCATCTGCCTGGGTGGCGACGTATGCTGGACAGTCGGTGCAGGTCAGGCCACAATAGGCTATCATTTGATTCACAGGACTTCCTCCTTCTTCTGTCAGCTAGGCTACCAGGCCCGCCCTAATCTCATCCAGTGTAGTCCGGGCCTGAGGCGCCATCTGCCAGAAGGCTCGAAGCTGCTGGCAGCCATAGTCGTCGCAGTGGGCGCAGTTGATCAGGCCTCGATGGACGGCACAGGCGCGGACCGCGCACTGATGGCAGTAGCCGCACAGCCGGTGGCTGTCTGCCAGGCATCCGTCGCACATGGCTGTTTCTGCCGAGGCGTCAGGCATGTCGAACTCTTCGCGGGCTCGGGCGGCCATGCGCTCCAGGGCTGCCAAGTCGTTGGCCTGGGTGGCGATATAGGCTTCGCAGTCGGTGCAGATCAGCCCGCAGTAGGCAAACATCTGAGACATTGGCTTTCCTCCCATGAAACGGGGCGGCCCGGCATCCGGTAAGATCGCTCGTGCCGGACACCGGGCGCTCCGCTCCGCTCAACTGGTGATGGGGACAAAGATCTCAAAGGTTGATTCCGGGTCGGATGGGTCAAACTCCTCGTCGTATAGCTCCAGGTCTGGCCCATCAGTGCAATGATATCCCGATTGGGGCAGCCACTTCTGGTAGGCGTGATCGAAGGTCTGGCCAATGGCGGGCAGTGTGGTGCGAAAGGCAGCGTAGGTTGAGGCCGGCACCTCATAGCTGACCATCCCCTCGGGAATTTCGTCGGTGGAGTCGACCTCAAACCCGGCAAAATAGTCGAATTCGTGGGTTTCGTTGTCCTCGTTGGCACAGACGCCATAACAGGCGCGCTTGTGCTTGATCTCGCCCATCCGCGGGCCAAAGTCGTTCCACATCTGCTTTATCTCGTTGTTTTCGTTCTTGCCATGATACTTGATGCCGACAACAGTGAATGCTGGCAAACTCGCAATCCTGGGTTCCATTTCTCTCTCCTTTGTTGCGTCTGTGTGCTAATCAGCCTTCTCAACCGGTATATAGACATCGATCTCGGATTCCTCGAGCAGATCGCCGAGGCCCTTGAACCGCCCATCCTCGTAGGCTTGGATCTGGAAGTGGTAGTCGCCATGGGCCTGCAGGCGAAACTCGGAAGCAGGCAGCCATTCTTCGTAGAATCTATGTTCCCACGTAGTGATCTCCTTGCCCCTCGGCGTGAGGTGGGCATAGGTGGTTGCGGGAAGCACTTTTCCAACGAGTTTGGGATGTAGGCCATCCAGTTGTTGAACCTCCACTCCGACAAAGACATAGAAGCTCTTGGACTCCTGTAGCTCGTCCTCACTCCAGATACTGATCTCGTAGCCTATGCCAGGGTTCACCGCCTGCTCCTGGGAGAAGGCCGGGGTGTCGTCGAAGAAACTGTTGAAGCGCTGCCACAACTGGCCGATGGAGTTCTCACTGGACCAGCCTTCGCCCGTGAGGGGTCCGTAGTACGACATTCCGGCAAAGGTTATGGCGTCTCTCTCCACGATCTGTACGTTCATCCTTTTTCCCTCCTGTCCGTCGATTGGCTCGATAGACTGTAACTCAGTACTCGATGGCTTTCGAAAGACGTTTTGCAGTGGCAACGGCCGAAGCTGCCTCTTTGGGCAGTGGCGCGATGCCATCAAATCCTGTCCGCTCGACAAAGTCAGCCAACATGTCGCGCAGCTCCTCCGGGTCCCAGCGCGCGAGCTTTTCCAAGGTGTCCACGCCAGCATCGTAGTAGAGTCGTGCGCGTATGGCCTTCAGGCCCTGGATGCGGGCGAGATCGGAGAGCTTGACGAGCTCCAGGATTGCGTCGATGGGTATCCCGGTGCGCTCTGCAAGCCTCTGCCGCTCGCCGGGCGTGCGCCCA
>JASFLR010000472.1:0-3757 GCA_050117995.1 Anaerolineae bacterium | reverse complement strand
GTGGGGTCCTCCAGCGCCAGGGAGCGCACCGGCGTGGAAGGCAAGCTCAACCTGGTCTCCAAGCTGCAGGCGATCGCCTGATCTCAGGGCGTGTGGTCCAACGACGCGCTCGCCATTGACAAAGGTGCCGTTGGTGCTGTCCAGATCCTCGACGACGTACCCGGACCCCGTCCAAGCGAGGCGCGCGTGCCGCCGCGACACCCACGTGCCCGCCACCTGCACGTCGCACTGATCTTGGCGGCCTATCGTGACCGGCGCAGCGCCGATCTCGAATCTCTTGCCAACGGCAGGGCCACGGGATATAGTCAGAGTGGCTGCTGGTCGGCTAGAATCGGTCATTCCGTTCCCTCCTCGAGAACACCAAAAGAGCTCCGCTCAAACGGGCGCTCGCTGTCTCAGCCAACGCGGTGAGCAAGTCAATGGGACTCGCCTAGAGCAGAGGTAGTGCTACTTGACACTTGCAGTCCAAGTCCACGTACCATACTGGCAGACGAACTTTCCGTATGGCGGCGCTGCCATCGTTTCTTCCTTGTTTATCGTTATTTCTCCTTCGGCTTCGGTTGGGGAACCGAGCTTCCCGTTTGCTCTAACGCCCATGAGATCAAAGGCGAATTTCCCATCTTCAATAGGTACAGGTTCGTCAAAATACAGGGTCGACTTGAAACTTCCGGATACAGTGGTGGTGCTTGAGCCGGAAACATATATGCATTCCCCGCCAAGAAGGGAATAGGGCATAGTTACGAGCGCAGTTCCATCGGCTGAGGTTGTGAATTCGATCTCTCCGCTATCCGCGCCGGCATTGTCGCCAGATCTGGAGATTGTCATCGGCCCCGCAAATGTGGCATTAGCTTCTGCAGAGATCGACATGGGTGTAGGTGTTGGCGTGGGTGCTGGAGATGCGGTGGGTGTGGCGATGGTAGGCTCTGGAAGAGCACCCTGCACAGTCGGCGTTTCAGTTCCCCTCGGTCCATTGTCTGCGAGCAAATAATAGATCAGTCCTCCAGCGATCAGGACAAGGAGCAGCCCCGCCAAAATCGGCACCCAGAGCCTGGCTCTACTCTTGGGTGGTGGCGCTGCCATGCCGGAGAGCGCAGGCTTTTCAGGCAGGGGAGCAGGCCCACGCACTTGGAAGGCCAGCTCAACCTGGTCCCCTAACTGGAGACGATCGCCACTTTTCAGGGCGCGTGATCCAACGATCCGCTCACCATTGACAAAGGTACCGTTGGTGCTGCCCAGGTCCTCGATGACATAGGCTGTCCCAGTCCAGACTATGCGCGCGTGCTGGCGCGACATCCATGTGTCTTCCACCTGGATATCGCACTGAGCTTGACGGCCTATCGTCGCCGCTGCCGCGTCGATATCGAATTGCCTTCCCGTGCCGGGGCCGCGGGATACTGTCAGGCTGGCTACTGCTTGACGAGTATCTGCCATCTTGTTCCCTCCTTGGGAGTAGCTAAAGGGCTCCGGCCAAGCGCATGGACGCCCAGCGGCCATAGGTCCAGGCCGGCCATCTCGGCCAATCCGGCAAGCAGACTGGGCATCTCACCGGCGTTCCCACGATCTGCGAGGACGGGCGTGTCCTTGTCCTCGTGTTGGGCCGTTGTTGGTCTGGCTCCAGTATAGCACTATCGTGACACCATGTCAACGATTGGCTTTCGGTAACATTTATTCATGAGGTAACACGCGGTTCTGCTGACCCCAAGAAATCCTCCAAGCGCCCAACAGTCCCATCGGTGACCATAACAAGCCCCCATCCGGCGCCAGGCCTACGGGAAGTCTTGATTGACTCTGTATTTCCTGCGGATGTCCAATGAAACGCCGACCTGAAACTCCGAACGGTGGCTGTGCGGGTTGCCGTCGAGTGCTCCTCATGGTTGGCGTGAACGGCTAGCGGTTGACTAGAACAGTGCCCAAAATCATGGCTGCAATCACGGCAAGGCTGACCAAGATTGAGATAATGGCGGGGACCTTCTTCCGGGCGATTACAAAGGCGACTGCCACGGGAATGGACACACTTGCGCTCAGGCTCAAGACAATGCGTAGCCAACCCACGGGCACGACCCAGCCGCTGTTCTCAATGGCCAGGCTCCAGACTTCCAGAAAGCTGTTGAACAAAGAGATCCCTGCCAGAAAAGCGGCTGTACCGCCCAGCAGGTAGCTGGCACGCTCGAAGCGACCGGCTTCAGCGCTCCTTTGCAGATCCTGAAAGGCATAGGTGCTTTCCTGGATCACGTTGGCATTGCGCAGATCACTCTCCATCTGTTCGATCCTGCGCAGGACTCTCTCTCCTTCCACTGCATAGATCGGCGTTTCCAGTTGCGCGATGGCCAAATGCTCACTGTAGGCTGCGTAGTTGTTCCGCAGGCTGTTCAGCAATATCTCAACAGCCGCTTTCTGCGCCAAGAAGCGCATTAGATGCCACGCGATTCGCTCCAACCCTTGAGGTTTCTCGTGGAGTCGACCGAAATCCATGGCTCCCAGGTGCTTCACCATCTCTTGCTGAAGCGTCCTTATCGCCTCATTCAGCTGAAGGCGGATGGATTCGTGCTGGTGGGCGTGATGTTTGCACTTTTGCAGATGGAGCTCGATACGGCTGAACCCGTGCTGAAAAGGATCGACAAAGTTGTCGAGTACCCATACAGCTCGATCGTTCGGAACTAGCAGAAGCAGATCACGGCACCACGTCTCTTTGTCGTGGCGGAAGGAGCGCGTATCGTCAGCCACCCTCCATAGCCAGCCATAGGGTGTGCTATCTGGTTCAGCCATACCCCCGGGTTCACCGTATGTGCTGACCAATGCCTGATGTAGGGTTGTCAATTGAGAACGTCCACTAGTAACTGGCACAGTGGCGGAGTAGAGCATCGATATCGCCCAAGGAATCGCGTTTGTTTCACTTCCTAGGAAATTGCCCAGAATCTTGTCCTGCGCGTGTTTCAGTTGCTCCCATCTCGCCTCTGTCTCTTGTCCCGATATGGCAAGGCACAATCGCACCATGAAGGTGTCGTGGGCCATTGTTCCAGTTACAGAGACATCGAATTCTCGATCCAGGCGCCCACGATAGCGGGACTCATCAGGTTTTTCTCGTTCCTGGCTCAGGCTCAAGACGTGCGCGAGCCTGGCATCTGGATACCAAGCTCGTTCATGGGGGAGCGAGTTCTCGGAATAGAATAGCAATGCGCTGAGTGTTTGATCTGAAAGTGTCACTGTGTGTCCCCTTTTTCGTCAGGTGGAAGGCAGCGCCTGATGTCGCTGATGAACATGTTGCGAATCGAGTCAACACGGGACGAGCAGCTGACACCAGACAGGCTTTCTGGCCGCGGGGGTAGCTCAAGCGCCGGCTCCGACATGATGGTTGCTCCGGTCCGTTTGCCCCTCAAGAATTGGGCTGATAGCTTGTGGATACTCTCTGTGACCAGTGCGATCAACTCCTGCTCACCTGTTGCCTGCCTGAGACACAATTCAAGCTCCCACAGGATACCCGTGCAGGCTTTTCCCCTCCGAGCCGACATATTGGGCAGCGCCTTGCGGGTGTCTCTCAGGATCTCTTGCAGTTGCATGCCGATCAGGCCCACCGCATCATCTCTCTGGACAAAGATTCCCAGGGCCTTGAACTCCGCCGCCCCAATCCGAATAGTGCTGCCTTCAAACAGCAAGGCCGGCTGGAAGGGAGCCAAGCGAACTGGTGTTGCCTCGAGACGCGTGAGATAGGTGCCATTGCTGCTCTTCAGGTCCTCCAGCCAGACAAAGCCCAAATGGG
>JASFLR010000471.1:0-3759 GCA_050117995.1 Anaerolineae bacterium | reverse complement strand
CATGGGATGCAGCAGCTTTTCAGCACAACAGCATCTCCATCCTTGTTGCCGGCATTATACCCCATTTCATCAAGCCTGTCAAGTAGTTTTGACAACTACCAGGCGATAGAGTATAATCGTTCTGTTTGCCTGATGGTGGACACGAAGAGCAGACTGACCAATCCGGAATACCCGGGAGGAACAGCGTAGATATCATGAGAAACCGTAGTATTGTCCTGTTTATCCTTGTCATCATCCTGGCCGCCATTGCCCTCTTTGTCGTGGTGCCCGGCAGTCCGGGGCTGCACATCTCGCTGGGCCCAATCGACATCCAGCGCGACTTTGAGATCCGGCAGGGGTTGGATCTGCAAGGTGGGCTCCAGGTACTTCTGGAGGCCGACTTGGAGGCCGGTCAGGAGCTGGAGGATGGCGCGCTGGATGTGGCTGCCACGATTATCGAGAATCGTGTAAATGCCCTTGGCGTGGTCGAGCCGCTTGTACAGACTCAGGGGGACCGACGCATTATCGTAGAGTTGCCGGGCGTAGACGATCCCGATCAGGCGATCGCCACCCTCAAGGAGACTGGCCTGCTCGAGTTCATCGATGCAGGCGACGAGTTCCTTCCTCCGGGCGTAACCGTGTACACCACCTACCCCCAACTGGAATCGGAGGGAGCCACAACCCACCTTGCCCAGCCAGGCGAGATCACCACGCCGGTGAGCCCCATTAGCCCGACGCTGGTGTATACCGATCGCGTCTATGCGACAATCCTAACCGGCGCGCACCTGAGGAATGCAGGGGTTCAGCGCGACGAGCAAACCGGTCAGTTCATGATCGCATTCGAGCTAGATGACGAGGGCGGCGATATCTTTGCCGACTTTACGGGTCGCAATATCCAAAAGTATGCCTCGATTGTGCTGGACAAGAAGGTCATCTCCAGCCCCGTTATCCAGAGTCAGATCCCTGATGGACAGGGTGTGATCCAGGGAGACTTTACACTGGAAGAAGCACAGAATCTCGTGGTCCAGCTACGCTACGGTTCGCTGCCGGTGCCCTTGCGCGTCGAGACCACCCGGACCATCGGACCCACGCTCGGACAGGACTCGGTACAGCGCAGCATCCGTGCCGGACTCGTTGGCCTCGGGATTGTGCTGCTCTTTATGCTCATCTACTATCGGGTGCCCGGCTTCCTGGCAGCCCTGGCCCTGGTCCTGTACGGGATGCTCAACCTGGCGGTCTATATGGTGGGCTGGCCGATCCTGTTGCTGATCAGCCTGCTCATGCTCGCCAGCTATTTTGTCGACCGGCGCGATGCCTGGCCCATGATGCTCGGTATCATCCTGCTGCTGGTGACGGTTGCCCTGGCCGCAGCTGGACTCAATAGCGTGACGCTGACGCTTCCCGCCATCACCGGTTTCATCCTCTCGACCGGCATGGCTGTGGACGCAAACATCCTCGTCTTTGAGCGGATGAAAGAAGAGTTGCGGGCGGGCCGCAACCTGACCTCAGCCATCGAGGCTGGATTTTCCCGGGCCTGGACCTCTATCCGGGACTCGAATATCTCAACCCTCATCACCTGCGCCATCCTATTCTACTTTGGTTCCACCTTTGGCGCGGGAGCGGTGCGGGGCTTTGCCATCACCCTTGCTCTCGGTGTCATCATCAACATATTCACAGCCATTACCGTCACCCGGACCTTCATGCGGCTGGCCTTCAGGTGGCTGGGTGAGAAGCTAGAATCCAGCAGTTTCTTGATGGGCGTCTAATCGGGTCTGGTGCGCGGAGGAGTTCTAATGTTCAACATTGTAGAGAAGAGACACTGGTACTTTTTGCTTTCGTCGCTGATCATCATCCCTGGGCTGGTGGCGATAGTCTACTCGATCATCACCTTTGGCTCCCCAGTCAAGCTCAGCATTGACTTTACCGGCGGGACGTTACTGGAGTTGCGCTTTGACCAAGCCACCGAGCCAGCCGATGTCCGCCAGGTGCTTGCAGAGAGTGACTATCCCGGCAGCACGGTGACGACGACAGCCGATGACACCGTCCTCATACGCACCAAGGCGATGGATCCGGCAGCCAAAGTCACGGTTATGGACGCTTTGGAAGCTGAATTCGGCCCGGCAGAGGAGCTGCGCTTCGAGTCAGTTGGCCCGGCAGTCGGCGCCGAGGTGACACGCACAGCAGGGATAGCGGTGGCAGTGGCCGCCCTCTTTATCCTGGCCTTTATCATCTTTGCCTTCCGCAAGGTGCCCAACGCCTTCCGCTATGGCATGTGCGCCATCGCGGCAATGATCCACGACATCCTGGTCACCTTGGGGCTATTCTCCCTGGCTGGCCTGATCCTGAACTGGGAAGCCGATGCCCTCTTCCTGACAGCCCTGCTGACCGTCATCGGCTTTAGCGTCCAGGACACCATCGTAGTCTTTGACCGCATCCGGGAGAATATCCCCCGGCGGCGCGGCGAATCGTACGAAACCATCGTCAACCGCAGCTTGCTGGAGACGATCCACCGCTCGCTGGCAACCCAGCTCAACGCCATCTTTGTGCTCATCGCGCTGTTGCTCTTTGGCGGAGCTACGACAAAACAGTTCGTAGCCGTTCTGCTGGTAGGGTTGCTCTCGGGCACCTACTCGTCCATCTTTAACGCCGTGCCCCTGCTCGTGGTGTGGGAAACCGGCAGGTTACGGGGCACGCGGCAAGAGGCCAAAGCCTCCGCCTGATGCCCGCGGGCAACAGGCGCCATGGCGTGCCTCGAGGTCTGTGTATAGCGCATGCCGTCGTTCTATGAGGACCGCCCGCTCAATTTTGCCCATAGGGGTGCCAGCGCCGAGGCGCCTGAGAACACGCTGGCTGCCTTCTTGCATGCCGTCGAGCTCGGGGCAGATGGCATCGAGCTCGATGTGCAGCTCTCCAGCGACGGCGAGCTAGTCGTCATACACGACTTTGGCCTGGAGACTACTACAGATGGCACAGGTCCGGTCCGAGAGAGAACTCTCACCGAACTCAAGGAGCTCGATGCGGGCAGCCACTTTGACCCGGCCTTTGCAGGCGAACAGATCCCCACGCTGCAGGAAGTCATCGATGTGGTGGGACGTCACCTGCTGCTCAATATCGAGCTCAAGACAGACAGACTCCGCGACGACGGCCTGGCTGCAGGCGTTGTCCGCGCCATCGAGGATAACCACCTGCTAGATAGGGCCATCGTATCCTCCTTCAACCCCCTGGCCCTGCGATGGGTCAACCGGCTGAATCCGTGGATCTCCGTGGGGCTGCTCTATGCCCCTGACATGCCGCTGCTCCAACGCTGGCCCTGGGCGCGCCATCTGCTCCGGCTCGACGCACTGCATCCCGACCACAGCCAGATCGATGACAGATATATGTCCTGGGCGACGGAACGAGGCTACCGCGTGCACACCTGGACAGTGGATGATCCGGGGAGGATGTGGCAGCTGATGCGCCAGGGGGTGGACATCATCATCACCAACCGGCCGGACTTGCTCAAGCAGGTTCTGCAAAGCGGGCGAGGCGAAGGGTCGCCGCCAGACGAATGGCTCCCGGCAAGCCTCCGCTCCAGGGGGGATTGAGGGGTGGGCAAAGAGGTCCAAGTGGGCGACCTGGTGCGGCTGCGCAAGCCCCACCCCTGCGGCAGCTATGAGTGGCGCGTCGTGCGCATCGGGGCCGACATCGGGATCAAGTGCCAGGTCTGTGGGCGGCGCATTCTGCTCGACCGCCGCTCGTTCAACAAGCGAGTCAAGACCGTGATCAGGCGGTCAGCCGACA
>JASFLR010000470.1:0-3762 GCA_050117995.1 Anaerolineae bacterium | reverse complement strand
TCGCCTCTTTGATGCCGCCGGTGAGGGGCGACTTGGCGCCGACCGAAATGCGAGCGCTCGTCGGTGCGCTCGTGCCCGTGACGAAACCAGGTGACAGAATGAGCTTGTTATTCGGCCCCAACGGGTGACAAAGCGGATCCACCTCATCGTGGATGATAGTGGACGTGAGCCCGCGCCCTGCGAGGAGCTTGTACTTCTCAGGCAAGTCCTCGATCGTGTAGGATCGGTCTGTCATGTTGACACGCAGTATCTTTGGCATTTTCTTACCCTCCTTGGTTAGGTATCGATTGTGAAATATCGACAGCAGGTGCCAGGTGCACCTTGTCCTGTATTAGGAACTGGCTTATTCGTCGAGCTTGGTGTAGGCGTGGTGAATGCCGCGGTCTGGACGCTCGCGAAAGGTATCTTGAACCTCTTTGGTCTGGCTCGCGCCAAAGCGGTATTGAAATGGCCACATGCTCTTGTTGTGGGAGATGCCTATCCGGTCGCCATCATGCAGCGAGATATCGAGGTCTGCGTCCAGACCAGGCAGGGCTGCCAGCTTGCCGTTGATAAAGGTGATGCCTCTCTCCTCTGGCGGCAGGCCGAGCTGCTCCAATAGATCCCGCATAGTAGCGCCAGCCGGCAGGTCCAAGTTTAGTTGGGCATGGCTACCCTGACTCTGCTCGCCAGCGTAGCGGGCCAGCGGCCCATATAGCCATAGCTCGATGCTGATCATGTTCATGGTCTCCGTTTGCCTGAAATTGTGCCTGGCAGACCCCCTTTCGTGTCACCACAACGAAAAAGAGGCGGTTGCCGGTGCCGCTCAGGGCGACACAGGACACCCAGCCTCCTTTGCACAATGGCGGGCAAGGGGATCGCTCCCCTCACCGTATCGCTCGCACGTCCCGGTGGGATCAATGCGAGTCGGAGGACGACCGTGTCCAACCTATTGTGAAACTGTACACATTATACCATAGATGGCCCTGTCTGTCCAGTGTCGAATGTCCGCGCGACTTGAGCAACGGTCGTCTTAGCGCAATACCAACTCGCGCTGTGGCGTGCCCAGGTACTCCGCGCCGGTCTCTGTGACCAGCACGTCCTCCTCCAGTCCGACGTATCCGTAGCCCGGTACCGCCAGACCCGGCTCCACCGTGTACACGTGGCCTGCTTCGAGCACCTTGTGGGGACTGTCCCCGTAGCGCTCCCAGGCAGGCCCGAGGACGCCGCCTCCATCGTGAGCCAGCCGCCCCAGGTGATGGCCTGTGGCGTACTTGTACTCAGGATATCCTGCGCCGGTCACGACAGCCCGTGCGGCATCGTCCACGTCTTTTCCGGTCACGCCGGGCTTCATGGTGTCGACGGCAGCCTGGACTGCCCGGACCACTGTGTCAAAGCCGCGCTGTACCGGCTCCGGCGGCTCGCTCTCATCGGAAGCCAACAGGTAGACCACGCGCTGGATATCCGAGCAGAAACCATCCTGCTGGACGCCAAAGTCAAAGTGCAGGAGTTGCCCGCGCTCGATGGTCTGCTCCGTACGCCCGACGTGGCCTACCGGCGAATCGGGTCCGGCGTTCACCGTAGGGCAGTGCCCGGCGTGCCAGGCTGGGCCCACGCCGAACTTTTCGAGTTGCTCTTGCATGAAATCGCCAATCTCGATCTCGCTCATGCCCGGCTGAACGTGGGCAAAGGTCCGATCGTAGATCTGCAGCGTTGTCTCTATGGCGGCCTTGATCCGCTGGATCTCGCCCCGGGTCTTGCGACCGCGAAGCGCGCTGATGACCTTCTCGGCTGAGCAAATCCGGTTGGCGAACGGTGTCTCCTGCAGATAGCCCTGCAACACCTGGTACAGCCCGTGGCTCAACCCGTCGGCAAGCACGTCGTCGGCCGAGTAGTTCAGGGCAATGTGCTCGGGATCCAGCCGCTCCAGGATGGGAACCAGCTCCTGGCGCAGGGACTCGTCGTAGCCGATAACTGGCTCGTAGGCACCGATGCCGCGCGCCGTTTCCGCGTCGAACCGGCCCACGATGGCGATGCGCTCACCCGTACGGGTCAGGATCAACGCACTCTGCCAGGTGAGATCGGCATCCCCATAGATGAGGGGCATTACGGGATCGCCATTGGCTGAGGTCTCGCGTACAAAAGTCAGCCAGAGATCGATCCCTTTCTCCTCCAAGATCCTGATGGCTTGCTCAACTTTTTCCCGGGTCAGGTTTGACATAGAAGCCTCCGTGTGTGCAGCTGTGAAAGATGTGCCATCCTTTGCGGCTTGTTCTGCCTTCTGTTGCCCTACCCGCCTGCCAGGCTGTCATCCGCGATCTGCAGCGCCGAATCGATGATGGACAGGCCGTCAGCGATCTGGTCGGCGTTGATGCACAACGGTGGCACCACAAAGAGCCAGTTCCACTTGACAAAGGTGTGGAGACCATGCTCTCGCAAGTAGCGAGACAGGGCGGGCGTGGGACCCAGCTCTGACGGTTTGGCATTCCACGGGACGAGGGGCTCCCGTGTATCTCGATCTTTCACCATCTCGATGACCCAGAACAGGCCAATCCCCCGCACATCTCCGACAGACGGGTGGCGGTCCTTGATACCGCTCAAATGCTGGGTCATGACGGTCTCCATCGACCGTGCATTCTCTAGCAACCTATCCTCTTCGTAGACGCGGAGGGTGGCGATTGCAGCAGCGCAGGCTATGGGATGGGCGCTTGCCGTAAGGCCGCTCCACAGCGTGTGATCCTCGAAATACTCGCCAATGGCCTTGGACACGACGACCGCGCCCAGCGGCATATAGCCCGAGGTGATGCCTTTGGCCATGCTAATCATGTCGGGCACCACGCCCCAGTTGTCCACGCCGAACCACTTGCCCGTGCGCCCAAAGCCGCTCATCACCTCGTCCGCGATGAGCAGGATGCCGTACCGGTCGCAGATCTCGCGCATCCGCGGCCAATAGTCCTCCGGCGGGACAAAGAGGCCGCTGGTGCCGGTAACGCCCTCCATCAGGATCGCAGCGAACTGCTCAGGACCCTCGAACTGGATCACTTGCTCCACATGGGAGATACATTCCCTGTGGCAGGTCTCAGGTTCCTGGCCAAAGGGGCAGCGGTAGCAGTGCGGGTCCATTACACGCACAATGCCCGGGATGCCTGGCTCGGCTGGCAGGCGTCGAGGGTCGCCGCTGGCAGTCATGGCTCCCGCTGTCGCACCGTGGTACGAGCGGTAGCGGGTGAGAACCTTCTGGCGCCCTGTGTAGAGGCGGGCAATCTTCATGGCGTGCTCGTTGGCCTCGGCCCCGCCCAGCGTGAAAAAGGCCTTCTGCAAGTCGCCGGGCGTGATCTGGGCAAGCTTGCGTCCCAACTCTCCCCGCACCTGGGTGGCAAACGACGGCGCGATATAGGGCAGTCGCTCGGCTTGATCCTTGATGGCTTGCACCACAGCGGGATGCCCGTGGCCGATGTTGACATTCATCAACTGGGACGAAAAGTCCATGTAGCGGCGACCATCAGTGTCCCACAGATAGATGCCCTCGGCACGATCGATGGCAATCGGGTCCAATTTCCCCTGGGTTGCCCACGAGAAGAGCGTGTACTCTCGGTTCAGTTGCAGAATCTCTTGGCTGTCCACCTATTTCCTCCTCTTATGACTGTATGGTTTGCAGGCTCAGCGCCGGACATAACTCACACGGGACCAATCTCCCTTGGGAACGTAGTAGACACGCACACCACCGGTTCCCAGGTGCTCCGCCCGTTGGGCTACATAACGGGTGCTGTCGAATTCGACTTC
>JASFLR010000469.1:0-3767 GCA_050117995.1 Anaerolineae bacterium | reverse complement strand
ATAATCTCAATGTATACGCTGGCAATGCGGCTGACCAACCAATTGGTGGAAAGCCGGGCGACAGCAGCAATGATCCCCAGGATCGTAGCCAGAACGACGCCCACTAGGGATACTTTGAGCGTGTTCAGCAGGCCAACTATGAAAGCATAGCCAAAGGTCTGGGCCTCGTCGTAGGGAATGACCGACTCGCTGATAGGAAAGCCAGCAGCCTCCTTCAAAAAGCTGTAGCTCCAACTCAATCCGCGGACCTCGGCTCCCCGGAGGACGTTGCTGACAAAGAACCACAAGAAGCCGAGGACCAATATGGCAGACAGGATCTGAGCGATCCATTGCAGGACTACGACATCTCGCCAGAGAGGGACTCCCTTGCGATAGAACACGCGTGTCAGGGATGATTGGCTCATGATGGCACTCGATTGCTATGTGGGTGCAGCCCTGACAGTTGCAGGCCGGGGCCGCACCCACATCCTAGCTGTTCAGAACCTAGCGAAGCGGTGGCGCATAGAGAACGCCGCCGTCAGTCCAGAGCTTGTTGGGACCACGCGGCAGCTCAAAGGCAAGCCCGTTGGGTCCCATGTAGCGGTCATAGATCTCGCCATAGTTGCCCACGGCGCGGATCACGTTGGCCGCAAAGTCCTGGGACAGGCCCAGGTCCTCCTGGCCAAAGCTGCCCTCGACGCCCAGCAGGCGGAGAACTTCGATATTATCGCTGCCCATCATTTCGTCCACATTCGCCGAGTTGATGCCCAGCTCCTCGGCATTGATGAGGACATACATGGTCGTCTTGACGACATCGAACCAGTGATCGTCCCCGGTAGGCACGGCCGGCGTGAGCGGCTCCTTGGACATGGTCACATCCATGATGATGTGCTCGTCAGGGTTGGCAAGGCCCTCACGCACCGCAGCTAGCTGCGACTTGTCGCTGGTGGCAGCGTCGCAGCGGCCCTCGTCGTAGGCGCTATAGACCGCTGAGGTATCCTCAAAGGTCACCGCCTCGTAGCTGAGCCCGCGCTGGCGGAAGTTGTCTGCCAGGTTCTTCTCGGTCGTCGTGCCCGTGGTCACGCAGACCGTGGCGCCGTCCAGATCCTCCAGTGTGGTGAACCCAGTCGCCTCGCGGACCATCATGCCCTGGCCGTCGTAGAACATGACAATAGTAAAGTTGCCCCACTGCGCATCGCGGCTGGATGTCCAGGTCACGTTACGGGAGAGCATGTCGATCTCGCCGGTCTGTAGGGCAGGACCGCGCTCGGCAGCCGTCAGCGGCACGATTTCTACCGCCTCGGGATCGTTGAACATGGCGACAGCGACTGCGCGGCAGAGGTCAATGTCAAAGCCGACGTTCCTGTCATTCTCATCCAGGTAGCCAAAGCCGAGCAGGTCGGTTCGAGCGCCACAGACCAGGGTGCCTCGCGACATCACTGTGCCAAAGATGTCCTGGGCAGCCTCAACCTCCGGGCATTCAGGGCACTCTTCAGCCTCGGGGCATTCTGGGCACTCGGGGCATTCTGTGGCACCCCCGCACGCGGCGAGGACCATGGTCAGAAGGATCAACAAACTCAAAAGGGTAGACAGAACTTTTCGACTCACGTTTTCCTCCTCCTTCTCAAAATAGATCTTGCGGGGAAACACAAATAGGTCTTCAAGTCGGGGTAGATCATCACCTCCTCTCTCACTCGACTGGACCGATATCAATAGATCCACATTATGAAACGACAACGGGGTTAGAGAACTGTCCCCACACCACCGGGATATTGGATATCGGCCAGGGTACCAGCAAATGCACTTCGCAAGAGAAACTGATCGGAAAGGAAATGGAACGCAAGCTGTGCGCGACAGATGAAGCAGATATTAGCAATTGAAATTATAGCACATTTGCGTAATCTGTGCAACCCGCCGATCTTGAGCCCATACGGATGCTGCTAAGTCCAGCATCCGGTCTCCACCAACGCTCACAGTCCCATCTCGGGGACGTTGTGCGTTAGCGGCGCAGCCTATCGCCCCGAAACGGGGCTCCGAGCTCGGCGGTCCAGTGGTGGCTGTCAAGCGACTTTGCCACAGCCCTGTTTGAGCCCAGGAAGCTGCTATGCGAGCCGTCGCAAGCTACTCCTGGTGCCACCTGCTCGCCGCAGTCTACTCCCAGGCCTGGAGCAGCCTTTCATAGACGTCCACGGCCGCAACCAGGGCTCGCTCGCCCACCTCTGCCGATGCCTTGCGCGGGTCAGAGCCGATCACGCCATGCGGGAAATGCTCCATGAAGACCTGGCGCGTCAAAAAGCTGGGCATAGGCGATCCGGGGCTATAGTCCGCTCGATCCAGCCGTACCACGTCGGGCCGTATGGCCAGGACCATTGATGTCTCGCTGGCACTGGCATGGCCTCCGGGCTCGCCGGGGAAGGCTTCCTCCATCACAGCCTTGACCTCCGGCTCGCGCCACCAGATGCCCAGGCGGACCTCGAGACCGTGCAGCTCATTCAGCGCCTCGGCCAGCGCCGCCTGGATCGAGGCGGTGTTGCCGCCGTGACCATTCAGGATCAGGAGGCGGCGGAACCCGTGCATGTATGCGCTCTCTAGTAGGTCCTCCATGACCGATACCAGCGTGTGGGGCCGCAAGCTCAGGCTGCCAGGGAAGCCCAGGTGGTGCAGCGACATGCCGAAATTGAGCGACGGAGCCAGCAGAACGCCCGTCCGATCGCTGAGCCTGCGCGCGATCTCCCAGGGCTGCCATACGTCGCTGGCAAAGGTCATGTGGCGCCCATGCTGTTCAGTGCTGCCTACCACCAGGATCATGCGGTCGTCTTGCCGCAGATACTCCTGCACGTCAGGCCAGCCCATCTCTGATAACAGTGTTGCCATATCCCTCTGACCTCCATGATTCCTTGAGCGACATCTCGTCGGCTTGAGGCCGGCGTGCGCACATCTCAGTAAGCGCCTGATGCAGCCGTGTGTGCCCTATTCCCGGTAGAGCCCGTGCTGTCGAATATACGCCTCCACTCCGTGGGGCACGAGATAGGAAATGGGCCTGCCAGTCCGAGCTCGGGCGCGCACATCGGTGGACGATATCTCCAGCAAGGGCATCTCTACCCAATGGAGCCGGTCGGTGAGACCCGGCAGTTGCCTCTCGAGTCCAGCCAAGTCAACATTGGAACCGGGACGAGCCACCACAGCCAGCTCGCACAGTTCGATCAGGCGCTGGGGTTGGTACCAACAGACGATATCGGAGAGCGAGTCAGGGCCCTCGATGAAAAAGAAGCGCGGGCCGGGCCCCCATTCAGCGCGCAGCAATTCCAGCGTTTCCACAGTATAGGATGGGGCAGGCCGGTCCACGTCGACGCGGGAAAGGGCAAAATGGGGATTGGTGGCGATGGCCAGTTCGACCATGCGCAAGCGATGGCTCGCCGCTGATATGGGCTGGGCAGGCTTGTGGGGTGGCACTCTGGCAGGCACGAATAGGACCCTGTCCAGATCCAGCTGGAACTTCGCCTCTGCGGCGGCAACCAGGTGCCCGTGGTGAATAGGGTCAAAGGTGCCGCCAAAGATGCCCAGCCGTTGGACCTGGGCAGACGCTACGGCTGCCACTCCAATTCCTCCTCGCCTATGCGCACCACGTCTCCATGCTGGACGCCCGCCTGCTCCAGAGCCTGCACGACACCCATGGCCCGCAACTGGCGTTGGAAGCGGGCCGCGGCCTCGGGAAGGCTAAAGGGTGTCATGGCAGCTATGCGCTCCACGCGCGCGCCGCGCACCCGCCAGCCATCCCCCTCGCGCTC
>JASFLR010000468.1:0-3770 GCA_050117995.1 Anaerolineae bacterium | reverse complement strand
ATCGTCGAGGATCTGGCAGCCAAGTACCAGGGCCGCGCAGTGATCGCCAAGATCAACACCGATGAGAATCCCGAGGTACCCTCGGACCTGGGCATCATGGGTATCCCTACCTTGATCATGTACCAGGATGGCGAAGAGGTGGACCGCGTAGTCGGCTTTGCGCCAGCACACGCGTTGGAAGACAAGCTCAAGGCCCTGATCGGTTAGGGTTTCGTCTGTGGCCAACTTGGGAGCACGCACGGTACGCATTCTACGGGAGAATTGGCTCTTCCTCCTGGTCGTGGTGGGCATCGTCGTCGCTTTTCTCGTTCTTCGCACCACCGCCAGCGATGTCGGCTCGGTTGCCGAAGTGGACGCCATTCTCCAGAACGGCAGCCCTACCTTTGTCGAATTTTACTCCAACACCTGAAGTGCCTGCCTCTTGGCAAAGCCTGTCGTGGACAGGCTGGAGCGAGACCTGCAGGGTCAGGCAGGGGTCCTGCGGCTGAGCGCCGTGAGCGGCGTGGGCCGGGAGCTGGCTGCTCGATACGGCGTCCGTGGCGTGCCAACCTTCTTCCTCTTTGGCGGGAGCGGAGAGTTGGTTTCCTATCAGGTGGGTCGGCTTGATGCCGATCTGGTCAAGTCTGAGATCGAAGCACTGGAGAAGTAGACTAATGCCTATTTACGAGTATACCTGCAAAGACTGCAACAACCAATTTGAGAAGTTTGTCCGTTCCATGACCGCCGAAGTCAAGGTCAAGTGTCCAGAATGCGGTGGGACTCATGTGAAAAAGGGCTGGTCTGTCTTTGGCACGAACGCGCCAGGCAGCGGCTTTGACGGGTTCTCAGCTACCGCGGCAAGCGCCTGCAACACCGGCGGCACCTGAGGGATCTAGCACTGAGAGCCGTGGGCTCTCGCACCAGCGGTCCCGACCGCACCCAGCCGGACGGCGCCCGACATCTCGGCCGACATATGTCGGCCGCAGGCCGGACTTGACGATTGAGGTGAAGCAGGACATCATGTTGACAGAACAGGCTCAGAAAGCGATGCTCGCCCGCATGCGCCGCATTGAGGGGCAGGCGAGGGGCGTGCAGCGCATGATCAGCGAGGACCGGGATTGCCTGGAGATCCTGAATCAACTGGCCTCCCTGCGCTCGGCTGCATATGGCGCCAGCGTCGAGCTGACCGGGCACTATGCTATACAGTGTGTGCGCGACGCGTCCGGCACTGGAACGTCGGCCGACCCTCCGCTGGATGAAGCCGTGCGCGGCCTGGTTGAGGTATTGCTGAGGACGCCTCATTAGGGCAGGAGCGTCCGCTCCGCCGGGGATTGAGGGTATTATGGAGATCTTTGGATTGAGTCCCGATCTGGTCGTCGCGCTCGTGGCGCTGGCTGGCTGGTTCGTCTTGATGCGATTTATCCTGCCCAGGCTGGGCATCTCGACTTGACTGGGCCAGGCCTGCAACGCGGCGTCGCCGCGTGACGAGGAGATCGAGTCTGGGCTCGAGGGTGAGACTGGCGAAGAGTAGACAGGCCATCACCTACCTTGACAACGACGGTATCCAACCAAGATACCGTCGTTTTGTATAGGGAAAGCGGTCACAAACCATGAGATGTCGATTGACAGGGTCCTGAGGTCGTGGTATAATCGCCAGGTGAAGGTGCGCCCACAAGCTTGCGGCTGCACAATAGCGATGGACTGGCTTTAGCCGACATCATGCACAAGGGGGAAAGATGCTAGACAAGGGACGTCCAGTATATACCATCGGCACGGCAGCCGAGCTCTTGGACGTGCATCCACGCACGCTGCGACTCTATGAGGATGGGGGGCTGCTCCGACCAGCCCGCAAGAACAACCGGCGCTTTTACACGAGCAACGATCTGGAATGGATTGGCTGCATACGGTACCTGCTGCACGACAAGGGGTTGAACCAGGAAGGCCTGAAGCGCCTGCTGGCTCTCATGCCCTGTTGGGAGGTCAAGGGTTGCACGCCCGAGGATATCGAGAACTGTGCTGCCTACACCGAACGCTCGGCGCCCTGTTGGGACCTGGCGCGACAGGCGGGGACCAACGTTAACGAGTGCTATCAGTGCCCGGTATATCTCGCTGCTCCCGATCACGTCCTGAGCGCGGAAGAGCGGCAGGAGGCCATGAAGTACATACTGCACGATTAGGTCAGACCGTATCGAGTGCCTGCCAGCCCGGTGGCCCCACGCTGCTGGGCTGGTTTTGCGTTCTGCCCCACTATGCACGTCCCTCTCCAACCTGCCCGCAACCTTGCTCGAAGTCGACCCTTGCTCGACGTGGACCACAGTCCACGTCCCAGCGCAGTCGACAGACGGCCCCTTTCCCGCTGGGAGAGCTCTACCGCTGTGAAAGGGGTTGGGGTGATGGCTGGATATGAGCGTATCGTCCCTCTAACCTGGACAAACCTGTCAGATTTCCTACAAATTCGAATAGGCACCCGTCTTACCCGTAACTTTCATCGGTCGCGAGCGGTATAGAGATTAGGAAGCGCGAACCTCCCCAAAGTTGGCTTGCCTGTTTCTTCTCCTTGCCGCGTCCCGACACCTTCGCGCAATCCCCATAGTATCCGCCAGCAGGGCATCGCACACCATCGTCGTTGTAGGTGCACCAGAGCAGAACAGGAGGTGATGCCTATAGGCCTATGCAGCCACGGCGCTGGCTTGATGCGTTCAAGCTGGCCCGGTCCCCGCGCGAAAGCGCGGGCCCGCGCCTGCGCGTGGGATCGTCTACCATCACGCAGTAGTAGCTATCAGCAAGGAGAATCTACATGTCAAGAAATCTGAGAACCGTAGTTGTGTTTGCCGCGCTCGTCATATTGGCACTGGCATTGGTGTTGGTAGGGCAGGGCATGGCCGATACATCGCTGACGCCGGTGGAGGAACTGGGCAGGCTCCTCTACTTCGATGAGAACCTGTCCGAGCCCTCGGGCCAGTCCTGTGCCAGTTGCCACCACCCCGACTTTGGCTTCGCCGATCCTGACCGTGGGCAGCCCGTCTCGGAAGGCGTCATTCCCGGCCTGTTTGGCGGGCGCAATTCCCCGTCCGCTGCGTACGCCCAGTACGCGCCCATCCGCTACTTTGATTACGAAGAAGGCCTGTGGCTCGGCGGCCAGTTCTGGGACAGCCGGGCTACAGGAGAGGTGCTTGGCGATCCGCTGGCAGACCAGGCACTGGGCCCCTTCCTCAACCCGGTAGAGATGGCCAACCCCGACAAGGCCACCGTCATCAGGGATGTGGCTGCGTCGGACTATGCGGACCTGTTTGAGGATGTGTGGGGCCCGGGCAGTCTCGATGACGTCGAAGCTGCTTATGACCAGGTGGCCCTCTCCATCGCCGCCTTTGAGCGCACCGAGATGTTCGGCCAGTTCAGCTCCAAGTATGACCATTATCTGCAAGAGTGCCTTGCGGCTGGCGGCGATGCCGACGGCTGCGCGACGGGGACGAACGATCAGGCGATGGCTATCGGACCCAAGTTCTTCACCAAGAAAGAGTGGCACGGGCTTCAACTATTCATGGGTGAGGAAAACGACAACGATGGCGTCCTGGAAGAGGACGAGGGGGCATCGTGTGTCCTATGTCACGTGGCCAGCTTCACGGAGGACCCGGGCAATGTCTATGTTCCTGACTGGTCCGGCGGCATGATCCCGCCCGTGTTCACCGACTTTACCTACGACAACTTGGGTGTGCCGCATAGCGACCACCGGCTCTTGGCAGACGCACCTGTAGACAATGGGCTTGGTGATATTGTGGAGGACGAGAACG
>JASFLR010000467.1:0-3771 GCA_050117995.1 Anaerolineae bacterium | reverse complement strand
GTTCTGGGCATTCCGGCGGCCGACATACAGGAAAAGTATGCCAGCGCCCAGCCCTACTGGTATGTGCCCGTGGGAGAGATCACGCCCGAGGTCGCCCAGGCCAACTATCCCGTGCTCAGTACAGCACCCGGTGTGCAGATGCGCGAGGCATGGACGCGCTCCTACCGCGACGAGATTGTCGCTCCTCACGTCGTGGGTGTGATGGGGCCGATCCCGAGCGAGGAGATCGACCAGTGGCGACAGGAAGGCTATACGGGTGATGAGATGGTGGGCTGGATGGGCCTCGAACGGTGGGGCGAGCCCTATCTGGCTGGCGAGCGCGGCGGGCGTTTGGAGATTCTCAGTCAGCAGGGCCAGGTGGTGGCAGTGCTGGCCGAAAAGCCCTCGCGGGAGAGCAGCAGTCTCTATACCACCTTTGACCGCGAGTTCCAGCAAACCGTGCAGGAGATCTTGGGTGAGCAATTGGGAGCAATCGCTGTGCTCGAGGTGGAGACCGGCAGGGTGCTGGCTCTGGCGACCTATCCTAACTTTGATCCCAACATCTTTGCCACCGGCATCAGCTCCTGGGAGTGGCAGCGGTTGCAAGCCGACGGCCGCCGTCCCCTAGTCAACCGGGCAACCCAGGGTACCTATCCGCCGGGTAGTGTCTTCAAGATCGTGACCATGGCCGCTGGTATGGAGGCGGGCGGGCTGACGGCGAACAGCTCATTTATCTGTCGCGGCACCTGGACTGGGCTGGGACCCCAATGGCCCAAGACCTGTTGGCTTCGTTCCGGGCACGGCAACATTCCGCTGAGTCGGGCCCTGACTGTGTCCTGCGACATCACCTTCTACCAGGTGGGACTGGTGCTGAATGGTGTGGGCTACGAGGTCTTGCCCGACTATGCGCGCAGCTTTGGCCTGGGTGCCAAGACCGGCATCGAGGTAGAGGAGGACCCGGGGCTGGTGCCCGACCCTGAGTGGAAGCTCCAGGCCAAGGGCGAGGGTTGGGCGCCTGGTGACACGGTGAACCTGGCCATCGGCCAAGGAGAGCTCCTGGTTACCCCCTTGCAGGTTGCTACCTTTATGGCTGCTGTAGGCAATGGCGGCACCCTCTACCAGCCGCAGACGGTGGAGATGATCGCCAGCGAATCAGATAGCCCGGAGTGGAGCTTCCAGCCGGTGGTATCAGGTGAGCTCCCTGTGAGTGCGGACAACCTGAACGTTATCAAGAAAAGCTTGTACGGCGTGACCTCAAGCCCCTACGGAACTGCCTACAGCGCATTTCGGGGCCTGGAGATACCGGTGGCGGGCAAGACCGGCACCGCAGAGAGCGGGCAGGAGGAGCCTCACGCGTGGTTCGCTGCCTATGCGCCTGCCGACGCTCCCGAGATAGCTGTCGTCGCGATGGTCGAGCACTCGGGCGAAGGTTCATCCTTTGCTGCTCCCCTTGTGCGCAAGGTGGTGGAGGCATACTTTGGGGTTCAGCCGGATCCAACGCCCACAGCGGAGCCGACGCTACAGCCCTGACCGTGTTCTTTATCCTCTTGCGCAGGAGTTGATCGATGACGCTGGCCCACGCACCCGGCAAAGTGATCTTGTTTGGCGAGCATGCCGTCGTGTACGGCAGGCCCGCCATTGCCGTACCGGTCACCGAGGTGCAGGCCAGTGCTTCTGTTGATCCCGGCGAGCCGGGCCGCGGTACGATCATCATCGCACCTGACCTGGAACGCCGTATCACGCTACACGAAGCGGCGGAAGATGAGCCCCTGGCGCGCATCGTCCGCCTCACCCTCGCCCGGATCAAGGCTGAGCCCGACCCCGATGTCACCATAACGGTGAGCTCTACAGTTCCTGTCGCACGGGGTATGGGCAGTGGGGCAGCCGTCTCAGCGGCCATCGTCCGCGCGCTGAGCCAGCACTTTGCGCACTGGCTTGCCTCACGGGTCATCTCGGAGCTCGTGTTCCAGACGGAGGTCCTCTATCACGGCACCCCTTCGGGCATTGACAATACTGTGATCGCGTTTGAGAAGCCTGTTTATTTTGTCAAAGATGAGGGGTGGGAGGTCTTTTGGGTAGGGGAACCTCTGCTTCTGGCCATTGTCGACACCGGGGTGTCCAGCTCCACCCGAGAGGTGGTGGCCGATCTGCGCCAGCGCTACCAGGCTGACCCGGCGCGCTATACGCCAGCGCTGGATAGGATTGGCGAGATTGCACTATCTGCCCGCTCGGCTATTGAGAAGGGGCAGACTGAGACCGTGGGCAAGTTGATGGACGAGAACCACGCCCTGCTGCAAGAACTGGGCGTCAGCTGTCCCGAATTGGACCGGTTGGTGAGGGTGGCCCGGGATGCAGGTGCCATTGGGGCCAAGATGTCCGGGGCAGGCTGGGGTGGCAATATGATTGCCCTGATTGACGAATCCACCCGGGGGCGGGTGGAATTCATGTTGCGCTTGGGCGGTGCCAGCCACGTTGTCATTACCGAGGTCAAGTAAGAGCGCGCGCGTGCGCAATATGGCCTCGGTTCCGTTGTCCCACCCAGCAAAGCGATTATTCCCGGAAGAACTCTACGACTTCTCTCTCTTCCTCTGACTCCATGATCTCGATAAAGGTGATGCGACTCCAAGGAAAGATAAATCCGGTCGCACCCTCGGTGACATAGTGGATGGACCTTCCGTCCCGGCGACGGGGATTGGCGATGAAAACGCATTGGTCGGCTGGATTGGGCAGCGAGTCCATATCAGCCAGGATGGGGTCCTCGTTGTGCAGATGGATGATCACTTCGTATGCCATGTTGAATCCTCTCCTTCTCCGGCTCCAGTCAGGAGCATCCTGGTGCCAGGTCGCCTGATCTCACGGGGATGGCGTTGATCTGTGACCGTGCCCTTTTGCCGACCTACTTGAGATCGACGGTGAGAACGAGCTTGCCGAGCTGGAGTTGATCCCCTGCCTTGAGTGGGTAGGGCAGCTCGGGCACCAGCCGCGTGGCGTTCAAGAAGGTCCCATTCAAGCTATTCAGATCCTCAATAAAGACCTGGTCGTGTCGCCGCGAGATTCGGGCGTGTCGTCGTGATACCCCTTTCTCGGCCCCTTGCTCGTTGGTCAGGTCCACATCAGGAAACACGGCGTGGGTGGCATCTAGACGACCAACCACAATCTCCTTGGAGAGAGGCAGCTCGATGCGCCCGCCCGCTTCGATGGACAGCGCCAGGGTCTTGAAAGCTCCGCTGGACTCGCTCCCTGTTCCCTGGCCCTCACTTGAGCTATCGAGGGGATCGGTGGTTTGCCCGCTGCTGGGGGCGAGGTACGACCCACACTCTTCGCAGAACAGGGTGTTCTCGGGATAGACGCTGTTGCAGAATGGACACTTAATCATAGCGAACCTCTTTGGGCACGATCGTCAGCTCGCGGGTGCCATACCGGATCTTTTTCCTGCCCGAGGAGGAGAGGCTGCCAGTCTGTGACAATCTCCCGGCCTCCAGAAGGGCGGCACGCGCCAGCTCAACCTCACCGATATCCAGCAGTCGAGTGGCCATCGTCTTTAGCCGGGAAACTGCCGGCTCGATGTGGCCCATCTCGATGTCCTCCATCACGCGCTCTTGCATCTTGAAAATGGCAAGCTTGCCCATTGCAGCCACAATGTCGGGCGGGACCGGGCTGCGCCGGCCCAGTTCCAGATCAAAGGGGATCTGCATCGTGTGCTGGATGCGGACCGGCTGTTCACCTACGGCAGGGACTGTGCCTTCAACATCGATATGCAGCAACCTGTGTGTTCCGGGGCTGAGGCTTGGG
>JASFLR010000466.1:0-3775 GCA_050117995.1 Anaerolineae bacterium | reverse complement strand
GATCGCGCTCTCGCGCACCACGCGCGGATCGAACTCGCCCACCGCGGGAAAGATGCTCTTGCCCTCGCACGCAATCCCCATCAGCCGGATCTCCTCTTCGAGAAAGGGATCCAACTCTTCGATGACGATGAGGCGCTCTACCCTGGCTGCAAAATCGCGGATCAGGTCCTGCGGCAGCGGATAGGTCATCCCCAGGCGCAGGATCGAGGCATCCGGAAAGATTTCCCTGGCGTACTGGTAGGCAACACCGCAGGTCACGATGCCCAATCTGCCCGCATCGCCATCCATATCGCCCCACTCCACCCGGTTGAACGAGAAACTCTCGGCAAAACGGGCAATCTGGCGGATCCGCTCCTCGATGACCGGGTGCCTCTTTCGGGCGTTACCTGGCACCATCACATACTTGGATGGTTCCCGCGGGAATTCAGTTCTGGTAGGCTCTACCAGATGCTGCTCCCCCAGTTCCACCGGCGTGCTCGAGTGGCAGATGCGCGTCGTCACCCGTAGAAAAACCGGAGTATCGAATTGCTCGCTGATCTCTAGCGCGACGGCGACCAGATCCTTGGCCTCCTGGCTGTCCGAGGGCTCGACACAGGGTATCCGGGCAAATTTGGCATAGCGCCGGTTATCCTGCTCGTTCTGAGAGGAATGCATAGCTGGATCGTCAGCGGTGACGATCACCATCCCGGCTTCCAGGCCAGTCATTGCCGCGTAGAAAACAGAATCGGCGGCTACATTGACGCCTACGTGCTTCATGGCAGCCAATGACCGCCGGCCCGCATAGGCCGCCCCCACCGCCACGTCAACGGCCACCTTTTCGTTGGGCGCCCATTCCGCATACACGTTGGGATAGCGGCCAAAATTCTCCAGTATCTCGGTGCTGGGGGTGCCCGGATAGGCCGAGGCCACGACGATGCCCGCCTCCCACGCCCCCCGGGCGATTGCTTCATTCCCCGATAGCAATTGTTTCACTTTCTTCACCTCCATCGGTGACGTCGCCCCGATTATACCACGAGAGAGAAGGCGACTCAAGCCCGAAGCATGGCGATGGCAGGATACGTACAGGGCAGAGACTACCTGTCACCGCAACAGCAGCACTTTGGCCACCAGCGAAGAAGACCTCTTGAACAATCCATGAAATATGCTATAATGTACATGCAGAAGTTACAGCCGGGCGTCCAGCTCACAAGCAGGTGTGCCATCCTCTCACCGCCGCGCACCTGCAACCCGAAAGGAGGCAGCGATGGTACGGATCGGGTTGCACAAATTCTGGCTTTTCCTGTCGTTTACACTCCTCATCGTCGGAACTATTGCGGTAGTAGCTAGCGTTTCCCAGTTGCAGGATGCGGCAGCAGAGGAACCGGACCCTCTCCCACAAGCGACATCCGTATCTAATAGGGCAGCTCCTGCCGCACTCTATCAGGCGCCTGCCAGCACAGCTGGGATCGAGAGCATCACAAGCTCGAGTGTTACAACAGCTGACTGCTACCAGGCCAACACGACGCAGGTTCTCTGCTTCACCGTCAGCAACGGCTCGACAGATGGCGAATGGCTGAACCGGGTGCGCCTGACCTTTCCCAACTATACCGGGCTGGGGCCCTGGGTCGTGAGCTGTGGGACCCAGGATCCGACAGATTCCAACGGCCTCACTGTCAACATGACCTGTAGCGCCTCCAGTAACGAGGTATTATACCAGGACAACGACAACGGCAGCGACGGGGGCATCGGCGAGATCTCATCCGGGGCAAGCTGGGGCTTCTGCGTCAACGTCACAGTCCCAACTGGCTACAACGGGCCGCGCTACGTCCAGTGGGGCCTGCGGGGTGATGGCACGGGTGCGACCCCGCACGAAGTCTATGGTTCCACCGAGATACAGATGTGTACCCCATTGATGCTGACTCCGGACAGCGTGACCGGGCAGGGCTGCAACGGTGTCCCTAATGGGTACATTTTTGAACTCTGGAACAACACTGGCAGCCGCGGCGATTTCAGCCTCAGCTACAACGTCTCCTCCGGCAACGGGACGCTAAGCGGGCCGCCCAGTTTCAGCCTCGCCGCCGACGAAATCCTCACCTTTACTGCCCTGCTAGAGCCGGACCTCTGCTTGGGCCCGGGCGACAAGGTGCTGGCAACCGTACAAGTCGCAGGCAGCGGCGAGTCCGATTCCGCCAGCATAGTCCACACCATCAGCGACTTTGACGGCTGGGAAAAGCGCGAGGGTAGCCCGGTGACGACCATGGACAGCGCCGTGGCCTGGGCAGTGACAGACGGCGGGCTCTGGTCGGTGGGCGGGTACGGCTCGGGCGGCGCGACCCAGCGCTACGATCCCGGAAGCGACAGCTGGACGCTCCACACCCCAGAAAGCTCGATCACACCCACCATTCGCTATCCGTCAGACGGCTGCTATGGCCTCGATGCCGACGGTCACGAGGTGATTGTCCTTTTCCCCGATACCGAGAGCGCGGTGACCACCTTGCACCGCTACGATATCACCGATGACCAGTGGGACGAACCAGCAATCCCGGCAGGCTTTCCTCCCGAGGGCCGCTGGGCTATGGATATCACCTCCCTCTACAACACCACCGGAGATAATATCTGCTACCTGTCCGGTGGCGCCACGCAGACCGGCGGCGGGAATGTAAACAACCTGTGGTCGTACGATCCTGCCACCAATATCACCGTCTATCTGGGGAACTTTACCCATCATCCAGCGGGCTTTGACTTGCACGCCTCCTGGTATGTCCCCTGGATAGGAGACACCGGGGCGATCTGCGTCGGGGGTGGCACCGATGCCCAGAGCAACGCCATCGCCGACACGCAGTGCTATGACCTGGCGACGGGCATCTTTCGCTCGCCCAATGCCGATCTGGGTCCGCTACCTGAGCCTTGGTGGGGTATGGCCGACGGGTGGAAGATGCACAACGGCCGCTACCAGATCTGGATCGCCAACGGCGTGGCGCAGGATTGGTCACTCATCGGTGCGACGGCCTATGCCGACGAGTCCACCGGCGGCTTTGTCTATGGCCCGCCCCCTCTCACCAACCTTTACCGCTTGGAGGGGGATAGCTGGCTGGGCCATTTCTACGCCGAACAGGGATCCAGCGGCGGCTTTACCCAGACTTCCAACCAGGAAACGTTGTTACAGTGCCCCGCCTGCCTCCAGTGGGACAAGCAGGTCAATGGTGAAACATGGGTCCCCGAACTCACCCTGATGACCGAGGTTTCGGATACCATAACGGTTGTCGATGTCTTTACTACCAGCCAGCCCATCGATCTACTCGAGGAGTGGGATCCCAACAGACTCGACCTAATAGCCTGGATGACCGAACCGTCCCTCGGGACGATCGTGACCGGGACCGGCTCGGTGCTCTGGTCGGTGCCGCCTGGCGGGTTTCAGGTGCTGACCATGACCAAGTGGTTCCATGTGGAGCCCTGCACCTGGACCGACACCGAGTTGGTCGAGAGCTTGGGCTCTCAGGGGCAGGAGATCGAGACCCGAGTTGTCCCTATCCACAAACTGCCTCCCGACCTATGGATCGAGAGCTACTACGATCCGAATGTCTATTCGGGCGAGTCAGCCTTCTTCACTCTCGAGTACGGCAACACCGGGGCCTATGAGAACAGCGTGACCATCGAGAACTTCTTTCCCCCGGAAGCGCCCTTTGTCTGGGCGAATCCATGGCCCGACGAGGTTGGGCTGGGTGGTGAATGGGTCCGGTGGAACGTGGGCGACCTTGCCAGAAGCAGCACCGGTGCCATCCAGGTAGAGGTCGCA
>JASFLR010000465.1:0-3788 GCA_050117995.1 Anaerolineae bacterium | reverse complement strand
CTGATCCTGGACGACGCCACCTCCAGCGTGGATACCGAGACCGAGCGCCTCATCCAGATCGCGCTGGAGCGCCTGATGGAGGGGCGCACTTCCTTCGTCATCGCCCAGCGGCTCAGCACCGTGCGCGCCGCGGACCTGATCCTGGTGCTGGAAAAGGGCCGGATTGCCGCCCGGGGCACCCATGAGGAGTTGCTGCGCACCTCGGGCATCTATGCCGAGATCTACAACCGGCAGTTGCGTCCCACGGAATTGCCTGCTATCGTCACGCCCGAGCCGGACGTAGACACCTGGGAGGACGCGCCATGAGCTTCTCTATCGGCGGTGGCGGCGGTCTGCGCATGGGCCCTCGTGGCGCGATCCACAACTTTGGTGAGGCATCCGAGGGTGGCCGCGCCTTTGACCGGCGCATTATAGTGCGTCTGCTCATCTTCCTGAAGCCACACTGGAAGCGCATGGCCGTCGCCTTTGCGCTGATGTTGGTCACCTCGGCGCTCACGCTGGCAGCCCCGTACCTGGTCAAGGTCGCCATCGACCAGCCGATCGCCCAGGGGGATGCCGCCGGACTGATGCGCATCTCCCTGCTCATTGCCGCGACCTTTGGCGCGCTGTACGTCGCGTCTGCCGGTCAGCGGTACCTGCTGGCCTGGGTGGGGCAGCGGGTGCTGGCCACCTTCCGCGAGCAGCTCTTCCAGCACCTCCAGGAGCTGTCACTGGGCTATCACGACACCCACATCATCGGCGTGACCCTCTCGCGGATCATCAACGACGTGGCAGTCATCAACGAGCTCCTCTCGCAAGGGCTCGTCACGCTGATCGGCGACACGCTGCTGCTGGGCGGCATCGTGATCGTCATGCTCACCATGAGCCCGCGGCTGGCTCTGGTCACCTTTGCCGCGCTGCCGCTGATGCTGCTGGCAACCGCCCTCTTCACCCGGCGGGCCAAGGTGGCCTTCCGCCAGACCCGGGCGCGCATTGCCGCAGTGGTCGGCGACCTGGCAGAGGACCTTTCGGGCATGCGCGTCATCCAGGCCTTTGCTCAGGAGGACACCTCGCGCGAGCGGTTCGACGACGTCAACCGGGCCAACCGCGACGCCAATATCGCTGCCATGTCGCTGTCCTTTGTCTTTTTGCCTACCGTAGAGTTCCTGGGAATGCTGGCTACCGGCATCGTGCTCTGGTTTGGCGGCATGGCCGTCGCCGCCGACGAACTGACGCTAGGCGTGGTCGTCGCTTTTTTGGCCTACGTCAGCCGCTTCTTCGAGCCGGTCCAGGAACTGTCCCGGCTCTATACCACCATGCAGGCCGCCATGGCGGGCGGCGAGCGCGTCCTTGCCCTGCTCGATACCGAGCCCGAGGTCCGTGACGCACCTGATGCCATCGAGATGCCAGTCATCTCGGGCCAGGTCGAGCTGCGCGACGTCTCCTTTTCCTACCGGGGTGACACCCGTGTCCTGCACGACGTGAACCTCCACGTGACGCCAGGACAGACGGTGGCGCTGGTGGGGCCGACCGGCGCGGGCAAGACCTCCATCGCCAACATCATCGCCCGTTTCTACGAGGTGACCGAAGGCGCAGTAGAGATAGACGGCATTGACGTGCGGTCGGTAACCCAGCGCTCGCTGCGGAGGCAGATGGGCCTGGTGCCGCAGGACCCCTTTCTCTTCTCCGGCACCATCGCCGGCAACGTGCGCTTTGGGCGCCCCGCCGCCAGCGACGCCGAGGTGGAGGAGGCCGCCCGCATGGCCAATGCCCACGAGTTCATCCTGGCCCTGCCCGACGGCTACGACACCGAGATCCTTGAGGGCGGCGTCAACCTGTCGGTAGGCCAGCGCCAGCTCATCTGCATCGCCCGCGCGGTATTGGCCGATCCCCGCATCCTCATCCTGGACGAGGCCACGGCAAGCGTCGACACCATCACCGAGATGCTGATCCAGGACGCGCTGCAGCGGCTGCTGGCGGGCCGGACGGCGGTCGTCATCGCCCATCGGCTGAGCACCATACAGCACGCGGATCAGATCTGCGTGGTGGAAGCCGGCCGCATCGTCGAGCGGGGACGCCACGACGAGCTGCTGGCCCGCGGCGGTCTCTACCGCGACCTCTACGACCGCCAGTTCGTGGACCTATAGGCGAGACGATCGCCGCAGAGGCGCTACCAAGGCCGCTTCTTGCGAGGTCCGGCCTGGGATCCCCTCTACACCCCCACCGTCTCTCCCCCTGCAGCGCTGCCCAAAGCCAGCGCCCAATCGCTGGGGGCCTGGTTGTCCATAACGCCAACTTGACCAACCATTCGCAACCCTGCCAACCGAAACCGGAACCAAGTCGGCATCTATCCGTCGGTAGGTGGGTGCCTGTCCCGGACCACCCCGGTGACGGATGCCCCCCGAGTAGGGATAGTCTCTGTGTCTGCCCCGAACCACCTTGCCAACCAACCCCATCAATGCTACAATCCCCCCATGATCGACCGCGCGACTTTTGAGAACCTGGTGGACGAGGCCCTCGAGAGCCTGCCCGAGGAGATAGCCGCCTGGCTAGACAATGTGGCCATCGTCGTCGAGGAGTGGCCCACGCCCCAGCAACTGGCCCGGGCCGGAGTCGGGCCTCGCCAAATGCTCTTTGGCCTCTACGTGGGAGTGCCCAAGACCCGCCGGGGCGCCCGCTACGGCGAGACCGTCCCTGACCAGATCTTTATCTACCGCCAGCCGATCCAGCGCTTCTACCGCACACCGGACCAGATCCGCGCCCAGGTGCGGCGCACAGTGCTGCACGAGATCGGCCATCACTTTGGGCTGGACGAGTCCCAGTTGCGGTCGGCCGGGGTCTGATCGCCCGAGGCCTGTTCCCCGGCATTAGCGGCGATGGCCATAGTCACCACGAAGGTGCTTCCCTGCCCCGGCTCGCTCTCTACCCAGATCCGGCCTCCGTGCGCCTCGATCGCCAGTTTGCAGAAAGCAAGCCCGATGCCCGAGCCCGGCCTGCGGGCCACTGTCGAGCTACCCGCCCGGTACATTTCAAACAGTCGTTCCTGTCTCTCCGGGGGAATGCCAGGACCGCTGTCGGTCACGCCCACCATAACCGCGCCTGCTGCCTGCTCCTCGTCTCGGCGCGCCCACACCCGCACGCGACCCCTGTCAGGCGTGAACTTGATCGCGTTATCCACCAGGTTGCTCAAAGTGCGCCGCATCAGGTGCAGGTCCACCGACACCAGCGGGAGATCGGGCTCGAGATCGACCTCGAGCGAGAGTTCGGCGGACTGAACCAGCAGATTGAACGGTGCGACTGCGCTCCGCAGCAGGTCCTCCATCACAGCAGGCTCGCAGTGCAGCACCTGCTCTCCAGACTCGAGACGACTTATGTCGAGCAAATCGTTGACCATGTGTAGCGTCTGCTCGGTCGTGCGCTGCGTGAGCGACAGCAACTTGTCGAAATCCTCCGGCTCATCCTCCCGGAGAATGAGCCCCAGCATATCCAATCCACCTTTGATCACCACCAGCGGCGAGCGCAGATCGTGCACCAGCATGCGCCCCATCTGGTCGCGAAGACGGCCCAACTCGACCTCCTCGGTCACGTCCCGCAGCGTCAGCAGCCAGCCAGAGACCGATCCACTGTCGTCGCGCACCGCGCTAAGCGTGCGCTCGACGTGCACCGCCTCCGAGGCTGGCAGGATCAGTACCTCCCGATGCGCTGCCCCATTCTCCCGGGCCAGTTCCTCGCCTGCAGCCTCCAGCTCGCCCGCGTCGTAGCCCAGGTGTGACAGCAGCGGGATGCCCTCCCTCAGATCGGGGTCTGCC
>JASFLR010000464.1:0-3788 GCA_050117995.1 Anaerolineae bacterium | reverse complement strand
ACGAGGCTCGGGGCATCACGCAAAAAGACCTGGACCTGGCGCGCGAGATGGAGCAGATCGCAGCGCGGATCTGAGCCATCGGAGGTTCCTGGCGCAGGAACCACGCTGAAAGATAGCAGGTCGCTTCGCAGCTTTGGTAATCGAGGAAAGTGAGTCAGGCCATGGGCGACGAGCGGGCATCGGTTTGGATCCTGGGCGATCAACTGCTGGCGCTACATCCCGCGCTGGCTGCCGCTGAGCAGGAACACGCCCGTGAGAATCTGCGGTTGGTGCTGGTCGAGAGCTGGCGCCGCACGCGCCGCCTGCCCTATCAGCGCAAGAAATTGGTGTTGCTCTTCAGTGCCATGCGTCACTATGCTGAGGAGCTACGTACACAGGGGTACGCGGTGGACTATGTTCAGGCGCCCACCTTCCTCGACGGCCTCAGGCAGCACGTGGCTGCCTGGAAGCCCAGCCGCCTATTCGCCATGGAGGCCAGCGCATGGCGGGTCCGAACCTTTCAGCGGGCGCGGCTGGCCGAGGAACTTGGCTTGCCGGTTACCCTCGTACCCAATACGCAGTTTTTGGTGGGGCGGTTCGATCCCTACCCGGGGGCTGAGGCTAGTAAACGCGTGCTGATGGAGTACTTCTACCGGAGGATGCGTCGTCACTTTGACGTCCTGATGGCCCCAGATGGCAAGCCGGTGGGGGGCAAGTGGAACTATGATGCCGAGAACCGCAAACCCCTGCCGCCCGATGCAGAACCACCGCCGGTGCCTACCTTTGAGCCGGATGCTATTACGCGGGAGGTCATGGCCGAGGTAGAGGCAGCGGCCCATGGCGTGGGGACGGCCAACGGCTTTGATTTGGCTGTGACCCGTCAGCAGGCCCTCAGCGCCTTTGACGACTTTTTAGCGAACCGCTTGGCCCAGTTCGGTCCCTATGAGGACGCGATGAGCAGTCAGCATCCGGTCCTCTACCACTCTTTGCTCTCACCCTACCTGAATATCGGCCTGCTAGAGCCGCTGGAGCTGATCTCAGCCGTAGAAGGTGCATACCACCGTGAGAGGGCCCCCATCAACTCGACGGAGGGGTTTGTGCGGCAGGTCCTTGGCTGGCGCGAGTATATCTACTGGCAGTACTGGCGGTTGATGCCGGACCTGATGGAGGCCAACGCCTGGGATGCGCAGCGCCCCCTACCGTCCTTCTTCTGGGACGCACACACCGAGATGAACTGCCTGCACCATGCCATAGGCCGGGCCATTGACAGCGGCTACAACCACCACATCGAGCGACTGATGCTGCTGTGCAATTTCTGCCTGCTGGCTGGCATCCAGCCCGGGGCCGTCAACGATTGGTTCCTGAGCTTTTACGTGGACGCCTACGAGTGGGTGATGGCGCCCAACGTCATCGGCATGGGGTTGAACGCCGACAGCGGCCTGGTCGCCACCAAGCCCTATATCGCCTCAGCCAACTATATCAACAGGATGGGCGACTATTGTCTGCGCTGCCGCTACGATCACAAGCAGCGCACCGGCAGAGATGCCTGTCCCTTCAACTTTCTCTACTGGAACTTTCTCCTGGAACACGAGGATACCCTGAGAGCCAACCCCCGGCTGGGCCGCAACGTCTATGGCCTGCGCTACCTGGACGAGGATGAGCGGGGCGCAGTGCGTCGCCAAACTTCATCGTTCCTCGACAAGCTGGAAAGCTGAGAATCCTGATCGATAGCAAAAAGGGCGCCCTGGGGCGCCCTTTCGTTTGATGAGAAACGGCCTACTTGACTACGGTGGTCGCGGTGACCAGGTCAATATCCGGGTCGACGTCGGCGATGGTGGCAGTCCAGGTGATGGTTCCCTTTGTCGTCGGGATATAGTCGGGGAAGTCGAACTTGGTGGTTCCTTTGCCGTTGTAGTCGTACACGTTCAGCCGCCAGTTGTAGATCACAACACCGTCCTGCTCGCCCACCACGGTGGCGAGGGCCTGGCCGAGCACCGTGCCCGGGTTCTCGACCGAGAGCTCGATCGAGATGGCCTTGCCGACGCGCTGTGACTTGGTCACCTTGAGCGTGTCGATATCCAGGTCCAGCACCGCTGATGACGAGATAGACGCCGTGGTTGAGTTGGTGTTGCTGGCGCCTTCGTCGTCGCTGACGGTCAGGCTCACCGTATAGATGCCATCCACGGTGTAGGTATGCTGGGGCATTGTCCCGCTGCCGGTGCTCCCGTCGCCAAAGTCCCACTCGTAGCTGACGATCTCGCCGCCATCGCTGTCGTAGGAGGCCGAGCCGTCAAAAGTGATGGGCACGTTGATATAGCCGGAATAGGGACCGCCTGGCACAGCCACCGGGTCACCGCCGGCGGGCGGGTCATACGGCAGGGGCACATTGCTGGGCACGCTGATCGGGTTTCCGATAGGCGCGCAATCCCCGTCCAGCGTGGCATAGAGCTGGTTATCCCCCATCGTCCAGCCCGGCTGGGCGTTGGCCTGGATCTCGACCAGATTGCTGTTGCCATCCCCGTCAGAATCCAGATTCTCGATGTTGTGTAGAGAGCCGGCGAAATCGGCGGGCACGCTGCCATTGAACTCGAGGCAGAGGTCCCTGCCGTAGGCGTTCAGATTCTTGGTGCTGCTGCCGTGGCAGAGGGCACAGCCGGCATCGGCGGAAGAGGACTCCGGATAGACGTCCTCCCACGTCTTGAGAAAGCTGTTCAGGCCCAGGGCGGGCGAGGCAACTACCAGCAGGGCGACTCCCACCAGCAGGGCAGTCCCCAAGATCTTTAGCAGGCGCGTGTTCCTATGTGTCATGCTTCGATTCCTCCCTTGTGAATCCGTTTTCGGTGAGCCGCGGCCCGTGCGGCGGGCGGTCCTTTGGACTGCTCCACCGCACGGGTGCATTAGATATGATCGTTAACCTTACCTAGCTGCCCGCCCGGATTCAGGTCCGAGCGGGAGCGACAGCGTGGTTAGGGATTGCCCAGAACCTGGTCCGCGGTCGACGGACCTTGGCCGAATACCCAAGCATCGCTGCCGATGAAGCCATCGATCCACCACACTCGGCGGGCCATGGCGTCAGACACGCCTGATTCATGGTTAATCTGCGACCATGCACCGTAGAGGAACTCGCCGCCCGGGTTGGCCGTGATGCTGGCCTCGCTGGCTTCCAGGCCCGGCGTGCCTGCCTCCATCTGGTCGAACTCGTTGCAGAAGCCCGAGCCGATCAGTTCTTCAGGCACGTCCTGGTCATGGGGATCCGACGGGTAGCAGACGCTCAGGTCATCCTCTTCCGCCCACACCTGGTAGTAGTCGCCGAAATTCACCGCCCGGCTGTAGAAGAGGTCCAGTGGCTCCGCCTCGCCAAATGGCGTGGTGGTGTTGTCGCCCGTCTCGTAGACGATAAAGTAGCGCGACGGGTCACGCAGGTCCTCGCCATCGGACTCGCCAGCGGCGTAGTTAGGGATACCAAAGCCAAACGGATCGGCCGTGATGCTGCCCGAAGTTGACGCGTAGCGCGGGTCGAGGGTAGTGAAGCGCATCGACTTGAGCTGGGTCACATTGCGCGCCTGCTCGGCTGCGCCTGCGCCGTACTCATTGCACACGATCGGTTCGTCGACATTTCCGGCCCCGGTCTCCAGACTGCGCCAGGTCTCGCAGGTGACCGTGCCTTCGCCACTATACTGGACGTTGTCCCAGTGCTTGTAGTTGCTCGGTAGGGTCCCCCACGTCTCCGCCCCGTCGAAGGAGCGCCGCACGTACAGCTCGTAGCGGTCGTTCCCCACGGCATTGAGGCGCCAGTTGGGCGACCAGGC
>JASFLR010000463.1:0-3790 GCA_050117995.1 Anaerolineae bacterium | reverse complement strand
TTGGTGTTCTGCCCGGACGTAGGGAAAGATTGCGAGTTCACCCAGTACCTGGACGAGCTGCGCCGTGTCGCTCGTCTGCAGGCACAACTCGCGGGCACGATTGAGTGCGGTCTCACCTGCTGGATCGGGCAAAGTCCACTTGGACGCAACGCCCAGCGAGAGTTGCAGTGTTTTCTCCCACTCGACACGCTCTGGGGATGCGGGCATTGAGTTCAGTAGATCTAGACCACGAGTCAGGTGAGCAATGGCTTCCTCGTACGCGGACAACTTGGCGGCCCTTTGCCCTGCCTGGTGGAGATAGTGCAATGCCTTCTCCGTGTTTTTGGCCTCCTGGAAGTGGCGCGCCAGCTGTGGAGCTATGGTGGCGAGATCGGTTACCGCAACGGTCTCGTCCTGCGTAGCGTACAGGCCCTCCAGCGCTGTGCCGATCCGCTGGTGCAGGTGTACACGCTCGACTTCGTCCAGGCTGCCGTATATATACCTCTGGAAGAGGATGTGGCGGA
Source organism: Anaerolineae bacterium (assembly GCA_050117995.1). GTDB lineage: Bacteria > Chloroflexota > Anaerolineae > JAAYZQ01 > JAAYZQ01 > JBFFCR01. The sequence goes on along the minus strand of JASFLR010000463.1, from coordinate 3,287 downwards.
ACCGGTAGCGCGAGACCAGCTGTCCCGCGGCACGCTGGATGCTCTGAGCTTGGATCAAGCGGTGCCTTCGATCCAGGTGCCTGCTCAACAGCCTCAGCATTCCCTGCTCCTCGAGTCCTTGCACCTGAGCGATCACCTCGGCCGTAAACACGTCTCCCTCGACGCTGGCAACCCGTAGGGCGGCCCGTAGCGGCTGGGCGAGTCGACTGATGCGTTCAGCGATCACTGCCTCAACACGGGCTGGCAGCTTTTCCCAGTTCAGTGAGGATCTTGCCGTCCATCGGCCCAGACTGTCCCTGACCAGATCCCCGCGCTCCTGCAGGCCACGCAGCAGCTCTATTGTGAACAATGGATGTCCCTGGGTCCGCGCGTGGAGGGCCTGGCGAAAGGCGGTGTCGAGCTGATTGGGCTCACTGTCAAGTAATAGGTCGACGAATTCCTCAGCCTCGGCATCACCCAAGTTCACGGTGATATTACCAAACAAGCGTTGGAGCTCATTGATCACGCCTTCCAGTGGATGCCTGTCCTTTCGGCCCGATGGCATCCGCGGATCGGAACGCCCCAAGGCCACTTCTTCCGGTCGGTACGAACCCACGACCAGCAAACGGCTGTCCGCCAACTGGCGCCCCAGGTGGAAGAGCAGGCTTATCGAGCCCAGGTCTGCCCACTGCAGATCGTCCACCACCAGGAGTAGGGGGTGATGCTCCGCCAGCGCCTGCATGACACGAGTGAATTGGCCAAAAAGGTCAACCTGCTGTGGACTGCTGGTTCCGGGTCCGGCGTAGGATTGCTGTGCTACACGGGCCTCGAGGCTAAGCAGCCAGTCTTCCGAGTGCGGAACAAAGGACCTTGCTCTCCTGAGCAGTGCGCTGGGCAGGACAAAGGTATGGAGCAGATCCGGCCCTGTTTCTACAATGGCCTGCGCTACAAGCGGCAGCGTGTCGCACAGCCGTGATGCCTGCTCCCTGGTCATAGCGCCAGCGGCCCATTGGGCCTCGACGTCACCTGTGAGGAGGCCCAGAATCTCGCGAAAGGGAAGGTAGGGATCGCCGATGCCCGTATGGGCATTGCAGTGCCCCATAGCGATGACCAGATCGGGATGGCTATCCTGGGCGCGACGGGAGAATTCCTGGATGAGGGCTGTCTTGCCTGCTCCGGCTTCGCCCGTGATCAGAACGACTTTCCCCTGCCCGTCCAGCGCTGATTGGAGGTAGCGATCAAGTCTGTCAAGTTCGCGCTGGCGGGCAACAAAGAGTGGAATCTCGACGGGGATGTCATCATCCAGGAATGTCGGCGCTCCAGGCAGGGTCTCGCAGAGTATGGGGCTTTCTCGTTCTCGGGGCACGTCTGGCAGCGTCGGCGCTCTGCCCTCCTGAATGGACTCGTACAGCGCTGTCGTGGCTTCCTCAGGAGGCAGATCCAACTGCTCCTTGAGAATGGCCACGCACTCTTTGTACTGGCGGAGCGCGGCAGATCGGCGCCCAGCCCAGATGTGCAGGCGCATCAATTGCCGGTGGGCGCCTTCGTTCAGTGGATCAATGGCCAGCCTGTGCTGGGCATAGCCAACGGCAGGCTCGAACTCGCGCTGGGAGCTGTGCCAGTAGACGAGCCTCTCCAAAGCACCGTCCAGTTCCCGGTGCAGCCGCTCTGCCTCAAATCGCTGCCAGTCGTCAAAGTTAAAGCTGTCCTTGAGGCTAAATCCACTCATGAAATCGCCATCGACCAGCGACAATGCATCGGTCAGTGGCTTGGCGCAAGAAGCACATATCTCTGAATCGGCGTGTCCGTGGGTCCGGCAGGCAGCAAGGTGCTGGCGGAACTGGGCTATGTCCGTCCAAAGAGCCGCGCCTGAGGTTGCGTCTGACCGAGTGCGCAATCCGAGTTGGTCGCCCTCGACCTCGATTTGGTCGCCGCCGAGGGCACTACGGAGGGTGAAGAGCGTGCGGCGCAGGGCGGCGCGTCCCCGGGAGTTGTCGTACTCGGGCCAGAGCAGAGTGACGAGGGAGTCGCGGGCGTGGCTTTGGCCAGTGACAGCCAGATAGGCGACAAGGGCCAGAGCCTTCCGCCTGTTCACCTCTAGCGGCTTCCCGTCGCGTTCTACACGCGGCGGCCCGAGTAGATAAAGGGCAAGGGAGGACATCGCCACACCTCCTATAAGAATAGTGTACTCGAAAGGAGGTGAAAAGTCAACAGGTTTTTGGCGGAGCTTAGCCTAGTCCTGTGGCTGATTCTGTTTTGCGTGCCTGGTAACTGCTGCGCCGAGGTGCGCACCAAATAGGATGATCCAACTACTGAGGTAGATCCAGAACATCAGGGCAACCACCGTGCCGAGCGAGCCATACACGATCTGGTATGCTGCCAGACCGCTGCTGACGTACCAGGCAAAGGCATTGGCTGCGACCTCCCAGGCCAGGGTAACGACCAACGCGGCAGTCAGGGCTGCCCTCCAGGGGACCTCTTCATTCGGGACCCAGCGGTACAGTGCCAGGAAGAGGAAGAAGATGAAAAGCCAGGGTATCACGTCTGAAAGGGCAGTCCAGATTGCCGTGCCGTACAGCGACTGGAGGTTGACTAATGCTATCTGAGAGCCAGCGAGCACGTTGAGGGCAGTGCTCAGCAGGAGAGAGATGACCAGCAGCACGGCTAGTGAGGCCACCATTCCCAGCGCCACCAGGCGACTGCCCAAGAAACCTCGCGGCTCTGCATCGGTCCAGGCGCGGTTGATATTGCGCGTGAGAATGGCAAAAACGCCAGATGCCGACCATATCGCAACAATCAGGCCGATGAGACCCACTGCGCCCCGCAGCCTGAGCACCTGCCTCAGGTTTTCCTCGATCAGGTTCTGGGAGATGGGGAAGGCGTTGCTTACCAGATCCACGACCTCTTGAAAGACCTGCTGCCTGTCAAGGAGGAAGCTGCCCGCGGCCACGAGGGCAAGAAGGAGCGGAAAGAGGGAAAAGAGGGTATAGTAGGCCATGCTGGCCGCGGCTTCACTGCCCTTTGCCTGGGTGAAGCCGTCGATCGCGTCACGGATGATACCCAGGACGCCACCGCTGAGCTTGTTGGCACGTTTGTAGGCTGCCTGGGCCTGCTGGGTGATCCTGGTTCTCCAGGTGTGGAGTTGGTCTTTGTCGATCATCTTTGTCGTTGCTGGAGCTTTTTCGTGTTATCGGCACTCGGACGTTTGCCATCTGAAGACGCACTCGAGAGCCCTTTTGGTCCAGGCAGGCAGAGCCGGGTGCAACCCCTCTCGCCCCCACCCCGTAACAGGGTGAGGTTTACGACCA
>JASFLR010000462.1:0-3795 GCA_050117995.1 Anaerolineae bacterium | reverse complement strand
CTCACTGCTGTCCTCACGTTCTAGTGCCGCGATCATATTCGATGCTAACGGCGATGAGGGGCTAGATGTCGCATGAGTACTGCCGCTGGTACACCAAGCTGACCGAACGTCAAGGTGTAGAGCTAGCAAGAAACCTCAAGTAGACACGATCACTCCCCGATAATCTTGACCCACGCCCGCTTCCGCCGTCGCCCGTCAAGACTCCCGGGTCAGCCTTCCAGCTGACACAAGATCCGCTCCCAGGTGCCAAAATCGAGACGGCCGTTGGTCACCGCGACAATCCACTTCTCACTCCACCAGGTGAACCCATGGCAGAGATGGCTGAACCGTGCGAGCAAGCCGCCCGTCGGGGCATAGTGAGGTCACCTGGTTCAGCTTGAATCTGTGCACATGCTCCGTGAACCAATAATCAATCGACTACTCGATTGAATTGTATACCATGCCAGCCGGAAAGTCTAGGTATGGAGCTCACAGGAAACCTGAAGCGAGCGCCCCTAATCCCAGACAGTCTTTGCCAGCACCCGCTTCCGCCAGCGACCGTCAAAACTCCCTGATCAGGCATCCAGCTGACACAAGAGCCGCTCACAGGTGCCCAAAAAGCGGATTGCCTAACAACCTGGCCTCCCACTCACCACGCTATCACCACTGCCGCCGAATATTACTGCCCACTGTACAGGTTGTCCAACCACCGGGACAGCACATCCCAATAACCAGGCGTCGACATGCCGATGGAATGCCCCACGTCGGGGAGCATGACGATCTCGAATCGCTCATTCCCGGCCTGCGTGAGGTACTGCTCGTAAAGAGCAGCGCTCCTCCGCGAAGGCTGCAGCAGGTCCTCCTCGCCAAAGACAGCAAGGACCGGGCACCGCACCTGGGTCAGATACGCTTGCGGGTCCTCCATTAGGCTCAGCCCCGCCTCCGCCTTTACGGCCAATACCTGGTCTGGCGGGATGCTCTTCAGTTGCGGCAGGTATAGCTCCCTGAGGTACAGAAACCTGGCCCACGGCTCGTCCTGGATCGACTCCAGGATCTCGATGCCTGCGCGCAGACCCTCGGCTGGCGTAATCTCACCCGGCTCGTAGACCAGGGCCATAAAATCGGTCCAGGGTCCTTCTCCTTCGCCGAATCCTTCGCTCAGGTATCGCACCGTTTCCTCATTCTCATCGCGGTAGACCGGAGTAGCAAGCTGCCAGTCGATGAGGAGACGGCCGAACAGCGTCGCCTGCACGACCTCTTGCTCCGACATGCCGGCGGCGATGCTCTGGGCTTCGATGCTGTACCACTGCTGTGCTGCCACCGATACGCCCGAGCCTGAGACCGTGATGATAAAGGCCACCTCCTGCGGATACCGGGACGCTGCCATGGCGATGACCCAGCCACCCTGGCTATTGCCCATCAGGCCCACCCGGTCTGCATCGATATCCGGCCGCGAGCGAAGATACTGAAGGGCGGCAGTCGTCTCCTCAGCACGAAGATCCAGGGACTCGAACCCAGCCTCGCCCGTGGACTGGCCGACTCCTGGAGGATCATACCGGAGCACGGCAAATCCGGCTAGTACCATCTTGCGGGCATGGTCTATGAAGTACTGAGCGGAAGCGCCGCTCCGGTGTCCCGTGGCCGTATTGACCGAGCCCGAGACCAGCACGATCGCCGGGTAAGATTCCCTGCCTATAGGCAGGGTCAGGATCCCGGACAACTGCTCTGGCCCGAAGCTGAAGGTGACCTTCTCCTCGACCCAGGGCCTTGTGGCGGAAGGAGTCGGTGATGGTGTACTGCCCGCACAAGCAGCAGTCAGGAGCAACAACACAAGAACCGACAGGCAGAAAACTCTTCTCATGGTCCTTCTCCCTCCAGGGCTAAATGGGAGCTTCACACACCCTCGCCCGCCGTCCATGCCCCTCCGCCATCAAACTCCGCGGCTGCGTTTGCGCTTTCAGCCTAGGATCAGCCACACACGCCGGGAGTGCACGACCCTCGAAACCATTATAGCAGAGCCTATCTGCTGGCGCATCGGCCAAACGGGCAATATCGCATTGTACACCTGCCCCATCTCGCGCCAGATCTCGAGCGCGCTGACTTGTTTCCTACTAGTGGACCATCCGTATCCAAGGCACGCTTGGGAGGACTCTGGGGAACGCCTCGCTGGCGGACTCGCTCTAGGGATCTCAGGTAGGCAATCCCAACACTCGGCACATATCTCCTTATTGCAAGTTGTTTCTGGGTCCCAGAATCCTGGCATTTCCCTTGACAGATAGCGAGCTCCATGCTATAATCTATACAGACTAGTCTGTAATACAAACCAGTCTGCTGTGAAGATTTCCTCTTTGGATAATATGGGAGGTCACAATGATCGAACAAATCAACCTGAAGCAGATCGAGCGCAACCTGCTCCGCGATTTTTTGCAGGACGGCCTGACAGAAATGCTGTTCGGCGCATCCTTTTTCTTCCTGGGGCTGCTCCTTCCGCAACACGGCGGCTTGGTAGTCTTTCCCATCCTTCTGCTTGCGTTCTCTGTGCCGCTGACTATGGGCCTCAAGAGGCACTTCACGTACCCGCGCACTGGATACGTCGCGTTCCGCCAGAGCGATCCCGGGCTGGTGCCTTGGTTCGTCCTAGGCTCGCTGGTCCTGGGATTGGTGGCCCTCGTTGCCGTGATAATCGCCGCCGGGGTTATCGCCGATCCAGGGCAGTGGTATCGCTGGATGCCCATCTTTTTCGGCATCTGGCTGGGTGGCGCCTTTCTGGGACTGGGTCTACAGGTCAGGCTGGTGCGCTACTATGTCGTAGCTGGCGTAGCGCTGGCTGGCGGTCCCCTGGCTGCGCTGCTGCCCTTGAGCGAAACACTGGCGAACATCGGCCTGCTCTTTGCTGCCATGGGCGTCGTGCTCCTAGCCTGGGGCGTGTTGGCCTTCGTTCGCTTCTTGCGAAGACACCCCCTCCCAGCAGAAGGGAACGCCGATGTCAGCGACTGAGAAGGCCGGCGCAGACATCCAGCCCATCGCAGGCATTGACCGCCTTGTACACGAGCCAGCCCGGCTGATGATCCTGACCATCCTGTACGTCGTCAAAAGCGCCGACTTTCTCTACTTGATGCGCCAGACCGGCTTGACGCGGGGGAATCTCTCCTCGCATTTGAGCAAGCTTGAGGCGGCAGATTACATAGATGTAGAGAAAGAGTTCGTTGACAGGATCCCACGAACGCTCCTTCACCTGACCGACACGGGGCGGCAAGCGTTCCAGACCTATCGCCAGGACATGATTCAGGTCCTTGAGGATTTGGCTGACTAGCAGCGCCCTACTTGTCGTCTGCCTTCGTTTCTCGTTCCTTGCACTCCCAGGTGCCAAAGCCGAGTCGGCCGTTGTTCACCGCCACCACGGCTTCGCGGCCAACACGCGCAACATTGCGAGTGGCGTTCCGCTTCAGATGCGCGTCGGCAACCTGTCCTTACTTGAAGGACAGGCGTCCTCTCCCGTCCGGTTGTGCACCCGACCAATGGGTCGGCGGCCTCGGGGCCGGCGTCGTCGTTAATGGGCACGCTAGCCGTGGGGTGCGTCAGTGCAGTATGCTGCGTCGCGTCTACAGGACATATACCTTCCTGGATGCCACTCTCATGCAAGCACGCCTGAACTTGCCCTCCCCGCCGCTTCTTCGTCCAATTCGTGTAATTCGTGGCTTTCCAGCAGAATATGGACATCGGCGAACATTTGTGCTATGATGGAGGTCAGGAAGAAGTTCGTCAGCACCGTAAAGGAGATCTCATGCTGCCCAGTAGCGGCTGTCCACTGCCCAC
>JASFLR010000461.1:0-3807 GCA_050117995.1 Anaerolineae bacterium | reverse complement strand
CCATCCCGGCGCCAAGCCCGGCATAGTTGCCGGTAAAGACCAGATTCGAGAGGACTGGGCTGCTGGTCACGTTGTAGATGCCGCCCCCTGTCGACGTCGCCATATTGTTCTCGAAGACCATGTCGGTCAACGAGGAATCGGCGCCGTTGAGGTTGGCCACGCCGCCGCCCTCCCGGGCAAAGTTGCCGATGAAGGTGAGGTTCGCCAGCGTTGGGCTGCCAGCATCGTTGTAGATCCCGCCGCCGCGACTCGTTGGGTCCGGCGCGGTGCCATTTGCCTGCCCGGCGGTGATGGTAAATCCGTCGAGCACAGTCGTGTCACCGACCGCTGTACTGGCCACCACGTGATAGCTGTTGTCGCCGACGATGCCAGCGGGGGTGTTGACGATGCCGCCGGTGGCGGTGTCATTGTTGTCCACATCGCCGCTGAGCACGGTGGCGTTGGTGACCCAATCGCGTTCTTCGAGAAGGGTCTCGCCACCGGCAAAGCCACCGTAGACTTTTACCCCGTCGAGCAACTGGTAAGTTTCCGGGCGGCTTCCGGGGACCATGCCCACACCCTCGTCGGGCCGGTATACGCCCGCGGCTACCCAGATCTCGCCGATGCCAGGGCAGTTCTCAGCCAGGGTGAAGGCATCGCGCAGATCCTTGAGGGCGTTCAGCCAGTCCACGCCGGTGTTGCCCAGGGTCGCGGCGCGGTCCACGTACAGGCGTGTGATCAGCTCTGGCGGACAGGCGAGCTGCAGCTCGTAGGCGCCCATGTCGACGGTGCCATTGTAGATGCGCGGGTTGTCGGCCAGATCGACCGTGACGCCGGCTATCGGTGTGTTATCGCCCACGTCCACGATGGGCGAGCCGAACTTGACGCTGACGATGCCCGATGTGGTTGGTGCCGTGGAGGGATCCACCGGGACTACGAATAGCGGGTCGTTGCCCGGGTCGGTACCGTCCAGGTTGCCATCGCCGACAAGCGCAAGATTCTCGATCAGGCTATGGTCGATGGCGGCATCGGGATCGTCCCAGATGGAAGCGCTTGCGGTCCCGATCCCACTGCTATCCTGGTTGTTCCAAACGACGGTGTTGTGGATGATCATGTTGCTCGAGGCGTCGCTATGTAGGCCGCCGCCAGTTCCCAGGACAGCGCGGTTTCCGGAGAAGGTGAGGTTGGTTGCCTCGACACTACTTCCAGCACCACCGTTGTGCATGCCGCCGCCATTCGTCGTGGCGCGGTTGCCACTGAAGAGGACATCTTTCAGCGTAGGCTGGCCTCCATCTTTCCAAAGCCCGCCGCCAGAGCCGTCGGTGCCATCACCAGCCAGATTGCCGACAAAGGCCACGTTGGTGAGCGCCGGGCTGCTACCGGAGATGTACACGCCGCCGCCATTGGCTGCCGAGTTATCAGTGAAGGCACAGCGGGAGAGGGTGGCATTGCTGCCATCAGTGAGATGCAGACCGCCTCCGCCCATGGTATCGTCCACGTAGGTGAGCATGGCATCGTTTCCATCAAAGGTGACCGCGACGAGAGCGGGGTCCGAGCCCGATACGTACATGCCGCCGCCAGACCCTGCGTCGGCATCGTTACCCTCAAAGTCTGTATTGGACACGACAAAGGGACTCGAGTCCATGAGATAGAATCCGCCTCCATCGCCTGTGGTCGCCTCGTTGTAGGTGAAAGCGCTGCTGCTCATCTGGCCTTGGGAGTCGACGACATAGAGGCCGCCACCGTCTTCGCTGGCAGTGTTGGCGATAAGGTCGGTGCCACTCACGGTCAAACCGTAGGTCGAGAGCCCATAGTCGTCCACGTATATGCCGCCACCCAGTACGGACGTATTGCCCGTCAGTACCGAGTTGACCACGTGCAACACGTTTCTCTCACCGTACAATCCACCCCCTTCAGCGCCGGCCTGGTTGCTGTTGAGGGTGACGCCGGTCAGGGTATAGTTGCCCAGTTCGGCAAAGATGCCGCCACCCTGATCGGACGCACTATTGGTTGCGAATGTGGTCGAGCTCATGTCCAAATCCTGCGCGTCAAGGTATAGCCCGCCACCGTCCTCGGCAGTGTTGGAGGTAAAGGTGCTGTTGCTCAGTGTCGATGGGCCGATGGCATAGGCGTAGAGGCCACCACCAGTGACGGCGGTGTTGCCATTGAAGGTGAGATTGGACAGAGATTGCCCAATCGTAGTGTCCAGGTACATCCCTCCTCCGCTCGTTCCTGCCTCGTTGTTGTAAAAGGCGAGGTTCGAAATCCCACCATCGGAGGCCGACGTGCTGAACCCGCCACCCCTCACCGTAGCCAGGTTGTTGCGAAAAGTGACGTTGGTGAAGCTCGGGCTGCCTTTGGTACTGAACATGCCCCCGCCTTCGCTGTCGGCTTTGTTGCCACGCACAACCAAATGGATCAGGGTTGGTGTGGCGTCGTCGTTGAAGATGCCGGCGCCTTTGTCGTGGTTCTCCAGCTCGTTCCCGTCTGCGACGCCGGCGGTGATGACAAAGCCATTCAGCTCGGCAGAGAGGGATACATCGCTGGCAGTGACAACGTGGTAGCTGTTGTCGTATTCCTCTTCCCCGATACCCACGATGTTGGCGGGGTCCGTAACCACGCCATTTCCATCAGTCGTGTCGTTCTGATTGAGGTCGCCACTGAGCACGGTGACATTGCCCAACCAGTCCCGCTCTCCGACACTGGTCTCAGTGCCGTTGAATCCGCCGTACACGGCTACGCCTCTTACGAGCCGGAAAGAGTGTGTGCGCTCGCCATCGGTTTGCCCATCACCCTCATCTGGGTAGTATACGCCCTCGGCAACCCAGATCTGGCCGCCGGTTGCGTGCTCCAGGGCATCGTGGAGATACCGGTACGCATTCTCCCAGCTCGAGCCGTCCCCACCCTCGGCGGCGTCTTTGTCGACGTAGAGAACGGGCAATGCTGATAGCGAGGAGGGCACGGCCTGAGCGAGGCTGGGCATGGCAAGGCTGAGAGTGGTGAGAACGGCCACCAGGGCCGGTAGTGCGGCAGCTGTGGCAGTCCGCAGGCGACGGAAGGTAGGCACCTGAGCGGTGCGCACAAGGTTGTTGTGAGGGTTCATTAGCTTTCTCCTTTGAGGGTTGGTCTGTTGCTGTGATGCACAGCCAGATAGTGCGATGCCCGGGGCTGTCTGCAGGAACTCATCCCTGGCATGGATGGGACGTGCAATCGGTTCAGGTAGCTCGCGGTAGATGACATCAAACCCTGACGTGCATGTTCATGAGGAGGACGTTCGCACAGCGACCCGGGATGTGGAGGGGCAACTGCGCCAACTGGCCACCCAGTCTCTGGTCTTCCTGCGACAGAACTGCCTCAGTATACTATATAACGATTCCTGTGGCAATATTGCAACTGTGCGGTTCCAGGGCTGCTGCAAAGCCGGAACTCACCAGTGCTCCCACCCGACAATAGTCCCGCGGAGGCCCGAAACCCGCGCGAACCGGCAGAATGCTCGCGCTCACCGCGGATCTCCCGAGTACCCTTGGGCCCTTCCCCGTCTTTGAATCTGCAAACGCCCCATATAGCATTCGAAGAACGATGTCACAGTGTCATGGTCACAGCTTTCACGGTAGCGCCCCGCGTCGTGTGATTCACCGTGGTAGCGCAACGTGATAGGCCGGTAGTCTCAGACTGGCTCCAGAAAGCAGAGCGGCTGCTGGGCTGTCACGATGTCAGCCCGGATTTGGCTGCCTGCGATTTCTGGGGCACAATAGGTAAGCTGCCTGGTGAGTAGATCCTGCCGGGCGCAAACAGGCCAGCGAGTGCCAGCAGCGCGCATCCTGCGGG
>JASFLR010000460.1:0-3812 GCA_050117995.1 Anaerolineae bacterium | reverse complement strand
CGCCCCAGATGCGGTGCAGTCCCAGGGTCTCAAAGCCAAAGTTGACCATCGCGCGCGCCGCCTCTGTAACGTATCCATGACCCCAATGCTGTGGCGCAAGCTCGTAGCCCAGCTCAGCTGACCATGCGCCAGCCTCGGGCAGGCGGATGCCGCAGTTGCCGATCAGGCTGCCACCGTCACGCAATGTGATAGCCAGCTGGAACTTTCGGCGCGGGTGGGCAGCCTGCCAGGCGAGGAACCGGCCCACAAAGGCCTGAACATCGGCCTCTGTGCGCCCGGTCCAGGCGTAATAGGTCAGATAGCGAGAGTCCGACTGGTAGGCGAGGACCGCCGGCCAATCGGCCTCGACGAACTCGCGCAGTAGCAGCCGCGACGTCTCGACGATCATCGGGCGCTGAGCCTCAGGCGGGCTGCCACTCGATGAGGGCCGCTGCCACCCAAGTCGGGGGTGGGGCGTCGTACAGCTTAGCGGCGTCAGACGGGACCAAGTCCAGGATATGCCCGTCCAGCGGGCCGCAGAGGTAGCGGAATACCTGGCCCGCGTCGCGGGCGTCGCTCTTGGCTTCCACGCAGTGCTGGTTGTATCCCCAGTAGTCACCCTGCGCCAGCAGCGCAATCCCCTCCTCGATCCGCTGCCGTGCCAGCGCCAGGCCGCCCTCGTGCGGAAAGAGCGAAGCTTCGGGCGGATCGCCGTAGCCGATGCCGTGATGGAAGGGATCCGCCGTGGAGACAATGACCGCATCTCGGGCAAGCTCCTCCAACTCGTCGATGCCAGGCAGGGTGTGTGGCTTGCCGCCCGCCAGGTAGGGATAGCGCTCGATGACCACAGGGCCCTGGATGCCGCGCCGCCTGGTCTCTGCCATCCACAGGTAGCGAAAGCTGGTCAGGACATGATCGCGGCGCCAATCCTGCCGCCCGGGCAGGCCCGGTCCCTGGATGCCACGCAGAGGCTCGTGCTCCGGATCGCCTCCCCCGGCCACGCGCACCCGGGCCTCCTCCAGCTCGTCGGTCAGCGCGTGGAGCACGCTGATGACCAGCACGCGGTCCACGCCACAATCGAGGCAGGCATGGACCACCGCTGCGATCTGGTGCCCGCAGTCGGCCACACCGGCATGGGGAAAGACCAGCACCCCGCCGGCATAGAGCGTCGGGGCCAGGACCCATTCGCGACCGGCATCCAGCAGGCGCAACGTGCCCTCCTCGCCCAGCGCTTTGTGCTCCCGGGCATACAATTCGTGGATTTCGCGACGTAGCTTGTCGCGGTCCAGTTTCATACCAACCTCCGTGAACTATCCATCACGCCGATGTGCAGTTGGGCACAAGTGAATGAGTAGCTGGCCATTTGCCCAATGCCCAACTGCCAGAGTGTTTCCCGCCAGCTCGACCAGCATCGACGCTCTTCTATCACCGAACCGGGTGTCGCAGCTGCAAGATCATGTACGCCGCAAAACACTAAGCATCTGCGGACTCGCGCATCCGTAGTAGACGGTAGTCACCGATGTGTTGGTAGCCCAGCGCACCATAGGATCGCTGGGCGGCAATGTTCTCCACCCCGGTAAACAGGATTGAACTGTGCACACCCTCCGCCCGTGCGTCCAACAGCGAGGCGGCGACCACCGCCCTGCCGTAGCCGCGGCTGCGGAGCTCGGGGGGCGTGTAGACTCCGCCGATCTGGACTACCTCGGCGGTCCTGGTGTTAAAGGCACTGGTCGACACCGGATTGCCGCGGTCGTGGAGAATCCAGGTCAGTCCCTGCACCTGTTTCCGCTGGACGCCGGACCGGACCAACTCCCAAAGCTGAGGCCCCTCCTCCTCAGCCAGCGCCTCCAGCGAAAAGGCCACAAGCCACTCGGTCACCTGCTCCACGTCGCCCGGCTGGATGCGACGTCCGGTGAGCCGGCCCGAGCGCAGACCCTCTGGCACGATCAGGTCCGCCAGGCGCAGGCTGTAGAGGTTCTCGGTCTCGTCCATCTGGATCGCGTCCTCCGATAGGTCAAAGGCGTCTTTGACAGCTTGCACCTGCGCTGCCGGCCCGAGCAAGCCCATCAGCTTGCGCCCTGATGCCTCTATGGCCGCGTGGCAGAGGGCGTCGAACTGCACCGGCGCCTGTGCCTGGAGGATAAGGTTTTCGTTCCAGTAGTGGGCAACCACTCCGACGATCTGATCGCCGTCAAAGGCCGCCACGTAGGTGCCCTGCAGGTGCTGGCCATGGTCCTCCAGGCCAGCAGCGCGCATGTTGCCCAGCAGGAACATGGAGGTCTCGATCCTGGGCAGCAGGAATGCCTCCAGGGCGGGTTCGTCTCCCGGTCGTAGAACTCGGATTTGGGTCATGGTGCCAGCGTCCTTCTACGTTGATGATACCTGCTGGACTGTTGTCCAGCAAGAGCCCTTTTTTTCCACTCTACCCGTCGCATTATACCATCCTTTGGCCTAGTCCGCCACCGTCTGGCAAAGCGGCCTGGCGCAACGTCTCTTGCAGGCTGCTTCGAAAAACTCTTGACTTTCGAACATGCGTGTGATACAATAATTGGCAGCAAGGCAAACTCATCTCCTCAGCAATCCGGGCGTACGGCTACCCGGAGGCACCAAGACCGGTACAGCCGCCCTCGTGGACCTGGTTCACTTGCACATCAAGGTTGCGCCATCCTTGCCTGGCGCGAGATTTGCCGCCGCAGAGGCACGCTCACAAGAAAGAGAGGAAGACGATGAAAGTCCAAGCGATGAGGGGTGTTATCCGGGAGACAACCGATCGGTTGCCCCCTGAAAAGATCGAGGAGCTGGTCACACAGGCCCGCACCAAGACGCCACCTGAGCTGGTTGACCCAAGGCGCATGGCAATGCGGCGCGCCCGCCTGGAGGACTCGGATGTCCGGGCATCGCCCATCGCCCAAGAGCGGATCATGGGCACCAACGACCTGGTGGACGTGATCTACCTGCTGCAGGCCCTGAACGCGGCGAGGTCCGTAGGCAGGGTAGTGCTGCGGAATGAGGCGGGACGCGAGATCGGCTATGGCACCGGATTCAAAGTTGCGCCCAGTGTGCTGCTGACCAACCATCACGTGCTGGAGACCGATACTATCGCGGCGACGTCGCTGGTCGAGTTTGACTACGAGCTGGACGAGACGGGCTCTCCCCGCGCCACGACGAGATTCGCCCTCGATCCCGGCAGCCTCTACGTCAGCAACCAGTCGCTGGACTTTGCCCTGGTGGCCATCGGTTCGGAGCCGATCTTTGGACAGGGCCAGTTGCCGAGCTACGGCTTTCTGCGCATGATCCGCGATGAGGGCAAGATCAACCCTGGCGAGTTTGTGACGATCATCCAACACCCCTCGGGCTTGCCGAAACAGATCGCCCTGCGAGAGAACCGGTTGCTCTCCATCGAGGATTTGGTACTGTGGTACCAGTCGGACACGGCGCAGGGTTCCTCAGGCTCGCCCGTATTCAACGATTCGTGGCAGATCGTGGCCCTGCACCACTCGGGCGTGCCCAGGAAGGATCCGGGGGGCAACTGGCTCCTCAAGAACGGGGAACCCGCCGGTCCCGACGCTGAGGACGGCGACATCGACTGGCTGGCCAATGAGGGCATCCGCGCCACCCGCATCGTGAGCTTTGTCGAGAACACGGGTGAGAGGGGCCAGCACATGGACGAGTTCCGGCGGGCCTCCAACGGAGAGCTGCGATCCTCAACCCTGCCCAGCCACCTTCCCGAGGGCGCGCGACCGCCGGAGATAGGTGACTTGGCGCTGCGCTACGAAGCGGTGCCTGGCGGGGCCCGGGTGACTGTACCGCTGACCTTCACGGTGACGATGGGC
>JASFLR010000459.1:0-3828 GCA_050117995.1 Anaerolineae bacterium | reverse complement strand
CTGAAGGAGATGGGCAAGAGCAAGAATAAGGAAGAGACTACCGAATTCGGAACAGCTCCGGAAGGCGAGGCGGAAGCGCAAGAGAGCGCGGTCGAGGCGGAGGAGGAATAGTGACATCCCTTTCGCCTCAGGCATGGTAGGCAACAGCAAAGGTGAGTTGAACTCCCGTGTCCGTACAACCATCGGCAGAGAAGCGAACCTGGTGGCGCTATGCCCGTTTGACTCTTGGACTTGTCCTGATCTTGGGCATTTTGGCTGTGTGGCTGGCTAGGGCGTCACTACCGTGGAGCTCCGAGGGCCTGCTTCCATGGCAGGAGGAACGAATTGGCCAGTATCTCCAGTTAACGGGTTTCTGGTTCCTGTTCCTGGGACTCATAGGCACGGTGTCTGCCATCTTGCCAATTGACCACCTACTACCAAGGCGCACCCGGAAGACCTCAACCCGCGCCATCCTAATCCCGATCGTCCTTGCCCTGGCGTTCTCGGTCGCAGTGGGAACGATGGGCGTCATACGGCACCTACGGTTTAATTCGACCGCCTACGATCTGGCCATCTTCGAACAGTCCATCTGGAGTACCTTGCACGGTCGACCGTTTGCCACTTCCTTCGAAGTAAGCAACAAGCTTGCCGACCACTTCAGTCCCTTCCTAGTCGTTCCAGTACTACCGTACGCGCTGTACCAGTCACCCCTCACCCTTGTCGTCTTGCAGGCTCTGGCGCTCGGGCTGGGCGCAATCCCGGTCTTCCGTATCGCACAGCGCAGGCTGTCCTCGGACGTAATGGCCACGGCGCTGGCGATGGCCTATCTCCTCTATCCGGCCCTCGGCTTTATGGCTCGCTTTGATTTTCACATCGAGGTCTTTGCCGTCCCAGCCTTGCTGGCCGCCTTTGACGCTATGGAGCAGGAGCGCTGGAGAACCGCAACCATCTGGCTGGCCGTTCCACTGCTGTGCAAGGAGAACCTGGGCCTGACGGCGGCAGCCTTCGGTCTGTACGCGCTGCTAGTCCGCAAGAAGCCTTCCTGGGGAGTGGCCTGGGTGGTGGTAGGCCTAGCGCAATTCACGCTCACCTCTTTCTGGTTGATCCCAACTTTGCGCGGGGAGAGTTCGGACACGCTAATGCGTTATGCATGGCTGGGAAATTCCCCAGTGGAGATGTTCAAGACGGTTGTGACGTCACCGGGACAGGTCTGGGCTCATGTTACCGGTGGTGGACGGCTCTTTTACCTAGTGCAGCTCCTGGCGCCAGTCGGATTTCTGGGTCTGCTAGGGCCGTTGGAACTAGCGCTTGCTGCGCCAGGGCTGGCAGTGAATCTGCTTGCGCAGGAAGCTACTCAGTCTTCCATCTATCTCCAGTACACAGTTCCTATCGTGCCCTTCGTGTTCGTTTCTGCTGTGTGGGGTATGGGGCGCCTCCGAACCCTACTGCACAGGCCCTGGGCCTGGTACCTTGCGGGCCTAGCTCTGATCCCGCTCTCGCTCTCGGCTTTCCTCATCGAGAATCCGTTTCGAGAGCAGCCGTTTCTTCCCAAGCTGTGGTCAGAGATAGAAAACGCAGATACTGTGCGGCAGGCCCTGGAAACGATCCCGAAGGAAGGCACGATGGTCACTACGAACAACTACGCACCGCACATGGCGCAGCGCCCAGAGATCTACATCATCGGTTTTCCCAGCCAGCGCGACGCACCCAGCAATCCGGACGTTGTCTTTCTCAACCTGCGCGATCAGCGATGGCTCTCGTGCGAGAACTATCGTGCCTACCTATTGCAGCTGGACCCGGAGCGGTATGGCATGACCTTTGAGTCCGATGGGGTTGTAGTGATACAGCGAGATGCTGGTTCCTGCGACCGCTTTCGCGCTTTGATCGACGCCTGGCCTGGTTGTTCGGGCTAGCTGCGAGCATTACGAGGTTTCTTCAGTCTGAGGGCAAGATGCCCTAGCCTAAACCCCTCTCCCGCCTACCGCCGTCCGGATAAACAGGTTGCGGATAGGATGGAGAGGGGCGTTTTTCCCTCCAGGTAGCTGCGTATCAGTCAGTGGGCTCTACTGTGAACTTACCTCCGTCGCTCCGGCCAAAGACATCGGGAAAGTACATCTCGTAGGCAGTAGTGGGCATGGTGTAGAAACTGCCCGGGATCCCGGCGCGCATCAGATAGGTGTATTCGTAGGTTCCCCGCGGCAGGTACTCTGCAAAGAGGACAACCTTCTCGTCACGCATCTCTGAATTGGAGAACCACCACCAGCCCCAACCGTACCAGCGAACCCAGCGATCCTCTTCCTCAGCAGTCAGGTTGCGCAGAGTTGGCTGCTCTCCGACCACGCTGGTCGTCTTGAGGCTCAAGTCGACGCCCTCGAAACCGGCTGGCAGGGGGTCCTCGACCACCACGTAGTGAAGATCTGTGGGCGCGATGAGCGTAAGCTTGACCTGGATGACATCGCCGACACGGGCGGCGTCGACGTAGCGACGGGCACTCGCCTCGCCCGCACCGCCAGCCGGGCTGTACTGGCGGGCCACCATAATACCCCGATCCAGCGCGCGGACGTGGTCTGCCGGCAGGTAGTACCGCAGGCCGGCGGAGTAGTAGAGCTGGCCCTCGCCCGTCTGGTCACCTTCAGCAGCCTGACGTTCAATGACCAGGCGATTGCCCTCCTCAGCCAACAGACGGGCGATCTCGATCCGGAGCTGGCGGCTCTCGGTGATATTCTCGCGGGAGACCTCCCCGCTTGCCAGTCCTTCTCCGTTGAGATAGACCCGGTAGCCATAGTCGCCCTGGAGCTCGCCACTGGCCTGCATGTAGGCCACCAGCCCCAACAGCGACCAGGCGCTGTCCTGGGTCGTCTGCCAGTGGCCCTCCTCTCGCACCGCCATCAGCCAGCGCACGGTCGCGGGCAAGAGCTGATCGTCCGGGCGAAGGTGAGCCAGCGTCCAGAGGACAATGGCCGTAGTCCGGACATCGGTGTTCATATTCCAGTAGTCTGGCTGGGCCTCCTCCCAGTGGGCGCCGGCAGCGCTGCGTATGGCATCGCCGGCCAGGTCATCGAGCAATGTGCGGACCCGCTGGGGTTCGTCCGGCTCCATCAAAGCCAGAGCCATGGCTAGGGTAGCCTTCCCGTAGTGGTCGAGGAGGTGCCTATCATCGAAGAGACGCACGGCCCGGCCCAACTCCCCTCTGAAAGAGTTGCCCAAGGTATCGGCATAGCTGGCGATCACGTAAAGCGCGTAGGCCAGCCGGTTCGCCTGCCCGGCAGCCTCGATCCTGGACACTGAGGGCAACCCCTCGCGCAGGTAGCTGGCAGCCCTGTCCATGGCATCCTGGTCGACCACAAAGCCGGCGCGGTGAGCCTCCAGCATACCGTGCAATACATAGGCTGTCAGATAGGGATTGCTCTCGTCGTAGGTCCACCACCCCCAGCCGCCATCGTAGTGTTGCTGGGCGTAGAGCCGCTGCAGGCCAACGCCCACCATCTGGGCCAGCTTCTGGCGCAACTGGGGGTCTGACTCCGGCCCCGCGATCCCCAACTCTTCCAGAGCCTGCCAGGTGACCACATTGGGCAGGAAGCGGCTTACTGTCTGCTCTGTGCATTCGTAGGGATAGTGTTCCAGGTAGCGCATAGCATCCTGGCTGGCTGCCGTGAGGGAGCCGTCGATCTGCACCGTCAGGTCGCCCTGGCTGGGGTCGAGCCCGGGGGGCGGCTGGATAATCTCCTGCCGCAACCCCGGCGCCGCCAGGTGGCCCGAGGTAGCTATTACTTCTGGCGTCGAGTAACGGTAGACTGGCAGCGTGTCCTCGCGGGCGTCGTACAGCACGCGGCCCGAACCACCCGCAAC
>JASFLR010000458.1:0-3835 GCA_050117995.1 Anaerolineae bacterium | reverse complement strand
CAACATGTTGAGCGCCAGCAGCCGCTCCGCGTCCACCTCCAACAGCCCATCGACCGTGGCGCGCAGGTTCACCCGGCCACCCGCCGAAGGCGATAGCTCGAGCTCATCGGTCTCCATCGCGGCTGCCAGCGCGCGGGCCGCCTCGTCCTCGTGCACATCGTCCTGCTCAAGGATGGCGACCTCCACGGCGTCTATCCCTGCCCCAGCTAGCTGGACGAGATGCTCAGCCGACAGCAACGTGCCCTTTCTGAGCACCCGCGCGCCGCCGGCGTCGGCGACATTGTGCCGAAGGATCGTGCCTTCCGCGTCAGAGACTGCCCGTTCTTCGAATCGCATGGACCCGTCCTTTCACTCAGCCGACAGGACACGAATACCTGCCCTGCGGGCGCGAATTCCCGACGCAAGTATAGCATCGTGGCTACTGAGTGTCAATAGCGTGGCAGGACTCTGGCAGAGCTCTGTCAAACAGGCATCTCCGTACGCGTGATCTTGACGACAATGCCCGACTCGGTGGGATCGATGCAACGGATATACTCGGTCGTCACGCCGTCCTCATCGAACACCTTCTGGTACGGCGTGCCCCTGTATCGCCAGGGCAGGGTGCCACCGAACCGGAGCGTGTGAATGACACCCTGCATGCTGTCCAGCAGCCAGGGACAGAGCTTGCCGATGTCCTCCGGATAGGAAAAGGTCTGCCCCACCTGGTAGCTCTGCTCGCCATCGCCCCGGTACATCCAGGCGCAGATGCCCTCGCCCACAATATCAGGATAGACAATGCCGTTTTCATCCTTCTGCAGCCTGCCGCCCTTGCCCTCGTAGATCTCGATTTCTATCTTGTAGCCCTTCATGCTACCTCCCCATCATCTACCTTTCCAGTAGATTCTTCTGGCTCACCCAGCCGCCTCGGCCCGTCCGAGGCCATGCCGCGACCGTACCAGTACACGCGCGGAACCCCGTCCGCCGTAGAAAGCCAATCCGCCAGAGGCCGCGCGTTCCCGGCGATGATGCGGCGGCACGCCTCTTCACCTGAGACGAATTCGGCAGCCCGCACAAGCCCTTCCCGGTCCCTGTGCTCCGGCATCAGCCCTCCCCGCCACTCGGGAATCTCAAAGGCCAGCGACAGCAGGCCGGTCTGATCCGCCCCATAGTCCACCTGCACCATCCACGCCAGGCACCCGACCTGGAGCGCCTCGAGGCCGCACTCCTCGACCAGCTCGCGCCGGACGGCCTGGTGCAGATCCTCGCCGGGCTCCACCACGCCGCCAGGCAGGTTCCACGACAGGGGCTGCCCCTTTGCGTACTCGTTGCCGACCAGCAGAACCTCATCCTCCCCACTGGTCACGAGGGCGCAGACAACGGGCCAATAGCGCCCATCGGCATCTGTCTGCCGGTTGATGAGCTGCCGCATCCATTGCTCCAGGTAACGGGCCGGATCGGCTATCTCAAGCTCCTCACAAAGCTCGAGGAACCTCTTCCACAGATCCCCGTCAACCTCGATGCGGGACACCTGCCTGCCCTTTCGCCGGATCCGCCCGTCCATTCGGAAGCAGCACCACCCGACGCCCATCCACCGCGCACACCTGGATCGGCACGCCAAAGGTCGCCGACAGCTTCTCACCACAGATCATCGTCTCAGCCGACCCGGCCTCGAGGACACTGCCCCCGAGCATCAGCACCACATAGTCGGCCAGGGCTGAGGCCAGGTTTGCATCGTGGGTAGTCAGCACCACCGTCGTCCCTGCCCCCGCCAACTCACGGACCAAGTCCAACAGCCGCCCCTGATTGCCCAGATCGAGGTGGGCGGTGGGCTCGTCCATCAGTAGTATGCGCGGCTGCTGGGCCAATGCTCGGGCCAGCACAGCCAGTTGGCGCTCGCCGCCGCTGAGATTGGGCAGGAGCCGCTCGTGCATCCCTTCCAACCCCGCCGCGCGCACCGCCTCCAGCGCCAGCCGGGTATCTGCCTCACCGGGCGTAGCCAGCGGATGCAGGTAGGGCGCGCGACCCAGGAGCACGTACTCCAGAATAGAAAAGTCGAAAGGTATGTGCTCGTCCTGGGGCACGAGGCCCACAAGCTGGCCCAGCTCCCTCCGCGAGTATCCCTGCTGGGGCCGCCCCGCCACTCGGATCGTGCCTTGCTGGGGGCGCAGCACCCCTAGCAGCAATCGCAGCAGGGTCGTCTTGCCCGAGCCGTTGGGCCCCAGGATGGTCGTGATGGCGCCAAGTGGCACGTCCAAAGATAGGTCGCGCAGCACTTCCCGACCTGAACCGTTGTAGCGGAACGACAGCCCCGAGGCTGACAGGATCGACGCCTCTAGTTGCCCCGATGCCTGGATCGCGTGTGCCCTCATCGCTGCACCCGGATATTCTTGCTCAGCATCATAGCCATGAACAGGATCGCGCCAAAGAAGGATGCCAGAATGCCCAGCGGGACTTCGCCCGCCAGCAGGGTCCGGGCCAGGTCGTCGCACAGCACGGCAAAGATGCCACCCAGCAGGATCGCAGCGGGCAGGGCGCGACGCGCGTCCGCCCCGGTCAGGCGGCGGGCCACGTGGGGGATCAGCAGGCCGATCCAGCCGACCACGCCACTGACGGCCACCACGGCAGAGGTGGCAGCCACCGCGGCGACCAGCACCAGCGCCCGCTCGCGTCCGGGTGAGGCGCCGAGGGAAAAACCCGTGTCGTCGTCCAGGGAGAGTAGGTTGAGGCGCCAACGCATCAGGAGCAGCACACTGAGGCCAACGCTCACCGGCAGCACCAAGTAGACAAAGTCAGCCCAGGTGACGCCCCACAGCCCGCCCAGCATCCAGAAGACCAGCTCTGGCAGCTCGGTCAGCGGATCGGCCAGATACTTGAGCAGGCCAACTCCCGCCGAAAATAGCGCCGAGACGGCAATCCCTGCCAGGATCAGGCGCAGGATCCAACCGCCGTAGCGCACGCGGTGGGCCAGAAGGGTTGACGCCGCCAGGCCGAGACAGGCAAATAGGGTCGCCATCCCCTGCATGAGCAGCGTGGACCCGCCCAGTAGGATGATACTCAGCGCCGCGCCAAAGGCAGCCCCCTGCGACACGCCCAAAAGGCCGGGCTCGACCAGGGGATTGCGAAAGATCATCTGCAGCACGGTGCCACAGGCCGCCAGCGTCATGCCCAACAGGCACGCGGTCAGGATGCGGGGCAAGCGCAGGCTGAGCACCAGCTTCTGCGCCATCTCATCCTGCCAAAGCACCGTAGGCGACAGGAAATAGGGAGCCGGATACCGCCCCACGAGGACCGACAGCGCCAGGATGATGATCAGCGCCAGGCCCAACCCAACCAGTGGCTTGCGGCGGAGGATGGACACGCCCGCCACTGGGAGCCGGGCGACCCGCTGGGCAGCCGTCACCGCACATCCCCCTGAAGCGCGGGCAGAATGTGCAAGTCGATCGCTTCTTGCTCCATGCCGTACATCTGCCCGAAGAATTGATCGACCTCGTCCATCAGGTCCAGATCATCCAGGAGCTCGGGATGCAGCCGGGATGCCATCCAAGTGACGCCCAGGATCCATCGCGGATCGGGCTGGTCCCAACTGTAGATGTCGCCGGCAAAGGCATATAGCCTGCCGCTCTGCACTGCCTCCAGCGCCCCCCAGCGCGCATCCGACTGCAGCCGTTGCACAACCTGGGAGGGATCGGTGTTGTAGGAGATCAGAAAAATGGCATCGGGATCCCAGGCAGCAATCTGTTCGAAATTGACGATGGTCCAGCCCCCGCCCTGGGCTGCCTCCACCCAGACCGGCACGCCACCGGCCAGTTCGGCCTCCACCGTCTGCAGCCAGGAAGCCGAGGGCACATTGAAAGCA
>JASFLR010000457.1:0-3842 GCA_050117995.1 Anaerolineae bacterium | reverse complement strand
GAAAAGTGGCAATCGTGACATCCATCAGAGATGCCCTCGCTGTAGGCAATCGTGGGCATGGTGGGTGTGGGCTCCACTTGCTCCGGCAACACCGCTTCGGTAGCCGCTTCTAGCAGGAGCCCTGCCACGATAGCCACCATCGCCAACCCAAGCCCAAGCGGGATAATGGCCCAACGCGGCCACGCTCTGATTCCGCTACTTCCTTGTCTCTGCCTCATCGTTGCTCCTTTGCCTTTGCTACACCGCCACCGGGACAGCCGCTGCGACGACCAGGAACCGTACAAACAGGCCAGCGAGTACGATCGCCGCTCCTGCCAGGACGCCTACGACGTAGCCGTGACTGCCGCGTACCAGCGCATAGATGTTGATCGCTAGAGGGAACGCCAAACCCAGACCTGCCACCACGACCCAGAAGACCAGGCTCCCCGCACCGGTCAGGATGATCTGGACCGATTCTGCGGCTTCCCCACCTTGCTGGTAACCCGTGTATAACAACAGACCCAGCAGGATGATCTCCAACCCGATGAGGGCGACATGGATCAGCGGCAGTCTCTTGAAACGGTGCGCTGCCTCGGGCTCTACAAGTGCAGCTGATAGATCCAGGCTCAGGCCCATCCCCGTGGAGAGTGCCGATACCAGAAAGAGCGCTGGCAGGAGAGGTGTGGCCCAGAACGGAACAGCCTCCACCACGCTAAGCAGCACACCGGTGTACACCGCAGTGCCCACTGCCAGCAGAATCCCGATGCTACATACGACGCGCTTGAACGCGCGATACGGGAGGGTTTCAGGCAAGAACTTCAACCACTTGCGCACCCACGCCAGGATCCCTGGATACACGTGCATAAGTTCCAGGATCCCGTAGACAAAGGCCGTGGGGATAAAGAAGGACAGGATCCAGATACCCCACGTCATCACCGAACTCCAGTTAGTAAACATGTTGATGATGCGCCATGGCTCGCGCAGACCCGCTCCCAGGTCAAAGATGAGCAACACAGTCCCGATCGTGATCAGCAGACCGCTTACCCCGGAACCTACCAGCGTCGTGGGACAATATTCGTGCTTATACCGCTCACCGGACAGCTCGAGCACCGCGGCTACGATGAACGCGCCTGCACCCATGCCACCCATGAAGAGATAGATAGCCACCAACCAGCCCCAGTAATGTTCAGTCATCGCAAGTCTCCATTCTCACTCCTTGCTAACCTAGCTCCCTTGGGCACCCTTGTCCCTGAAGATGTAGTAGACCACACCCGGCTTCGTCCCAAACTCCGGGTGCAGCGGCTGGGCGCGGCCCGAAGACAGCAGCTCGGCAATCTCCGGATCGTCCCGCCGGCCAAATATGCGCGCCCCGGGAATGCAGGCGTCGACACAAGCCGGTCGCCCCCCTCCCAGAACCAAGTCCAGGCAGAGCCAGCACTTGCTCACTACGCCCGACTCCTCTTCATAGATCCGTGCTTCGTAAGGGCAGGCTATGGCGCAGTACTTGCATCCCACGCAGGTCTTCTCGTTGACCAGAACCACACCACTTGGGTGGTGATAGGTCGCGCTGGCAGGACACACCGTCTCACAGGGTGCATCCTGGCAGTGCTGGCACTGCACCGGCAGGCACCAGCAACCACCTTCCAGCTCTTCTCCCTTTTTCAGGCGATGGATAAAGCTCTTGCCCTCCGGGAGTTCGTTGCGCTGGTTGCAAGCCTCCTCGCACGCCCCACAGCCGGTGCACTTGTTCAGGTCGATGATCAGGACATACTCGCTCTGTACCTGTGCCATCGCTTCCGAGAAGGGCATCCACTTGCTGCCGATCGCCACCAGCAAGCCGCCCCCCATACCAACCTTCAAAAAAGTGCGCCGTGAGAGGGCGTTCTCCTCCGCCTCCGATCTGGTTGCCGGGCCGTTCACCGGCACCTCACCTTCATGTGCTTTCATCATTCTGCTCCTTTGCGAATATTTCCCTAGTTAGTGAGAATTAGTTAGTCCTAAATAGTTTACGCACACTGGTCACATCGCGACTAGTGTACCACATTACTGCACGTTTGTCAAGTCTTTTTCCGCTGAAACCCCAAATTTGCTACCTTTTCACGCATTAGATTGTACACCGATCTGCACATGTACACTATTTTGTGCACATGTGCATGTTCAGCTTTTCACAAGTGTATTTTGTACAGTTTTTTGGTACAGACACTAGTGAAGGTATGCCGTCGGGACCGCCGGACTGAACGCCCCTACCAACAAAAAAAGGCCCTTCCCTGGGGTGTCATCCCCAGGGAAGGGCCTCTATACTCGGCTGAGCCCTACGTCTCTAGCCGAGCTCCGCCGAGCCCCATCTCAGTAAGCCATACTTTAGTAGGCCCGGGCCCAATACGACCACTCCTCCGCCGGTTCGCCGCACACCACGCAGGTGCCCGGCCCAGCGCTCTCTTGGTCCAGCGGGATACAGCGGCTGGTGGCTTTGGTATCCTCTTTGATCTTGGCCTCGCAAGCATCGTCCCCGCACCAGTAGGCCTTGGCCCAACCACTCCCGACAATACCTTTCAGCGCCTCGTAATCCTTCGCCTCGTGGATATTGGCATCCCGGAAGGCAGTCGCTATGGCCAGCATATTCTCCTGGATCGTATCCAGCATCTCGCCCGCAGCCTCCGTCACGCCCGCCATCGGCACGAAGCTCTTCCCCTCGCGCCCCGGGATATCGCGCCGGGCAAACACCACGCTCTCCTTCTCCACGTCCCGCGGCCCGATCTCGATCCGCAGCGGCACGCCACGCAGCTCCCACTCGTTGAACTTCCAGCCCGGCGTCATCCCCTCGCGGTCGTCGATCTTGACCCGGAAGCGCTCCGCAAGCTGTGCCCTGATCCGATCCGCAGCCTCGAGTACGGCAGCCCGCTGGTGCTCCTTGCGCCAGATCGGCACAATGATGGCCTGCAGGGGAGCCAGGTTGGGCGGCAGCCTGAGCCCCTGGTCGTCGCCGTGGGCCATGATGATCGCTCCCACGATGCGCGTGCTCACGCCCCAGCTCGTGGTCCAGCAATACTGCAGATCATTATTCTGATCCAGGTACTGAATGTCGAAAGCCTTGGCAAAGTTCTGGCCCAGGTTATGGCTCGTGCCGGCCTGGAGCGCCCACCGGTTGCCCATCATCGCCTCGATGCTGTAGCTGGCATCCGCCCCGGCGAACTTTTCGCTCTCGCTCTTTCGACCCGTCACCACAGGAATGGCCGCGTCACGGATGGCAAAGTCTGCGTACACATTTAGCATGCGCAGCGTCTCCTCCTGGGCCTCTTTGTACGTGGCATGGGCCGTGTGACCCTCCTGCCAGTAGAACTCGGCGGTGCGCAGGAACAGCCGCGTGCGCATCTCCCAGCGCACCACATTGCCCCACTGGTTGATTAGGATGGGCAGATCGCGGTACGATCGGACCCACTTGGCATACATGTGGCCGATCACCGTCTCTGACGTGGGGCGCACCACCAGCGGCTCCTCCAGCTCCTTGCCGCCGCCGTGGGTGACCACCGCCAACTCGGGCGAAAAGCCCTCCACGTGCTGCGCTTCCTTCTGCAAGAATGACATCGGTATCAGCAGCGGGAACAGGGCGTTCTCGTGCCCGGTCTCCTTGAAACGCCGGTCAAGCCCCTGCTGGCAATTCTCCCACAGCGCCGTGCCGTACGGGCGAACGACCATGCAGCCCCGCACCGGCGCATAATCCGCCAACTCGGCGCGCACCACCACCTCGTTGTACCACGCCGAAAAATCCTTCTCCTGGGTCGTGAGTTTCTTTTCGTCAGCCACCTATCTTCTCCTCCTGAAATCGCCAGTCAATTCGCAATCCGCCAGTCCGCATGCCGACC
>JASFLR010000456.1:0-3843 GCA_050117995.1 Anaerolineae bacterium | reverse complement strand
CATATTGCCCGCATTGGAGATCGATGGCATACGCGTATTGCAGCGCGCGCGGTCGGAATCCACAGGTGCGGGTGCAACAGGGAGTTGCTATCCTCAATGGCTGACGCTGCGGCACTCGTCCCTATGATGTCATCGAGCAGGACTGACTTCTGGCGTCGTGGTGCGCCAATGGGCCCGGCGCGGTCGGGCACAAGCTGGCAAGGTTCAGAGAGCAACAAGAGGCGCGTCTCAGCCGGAACGACCACATGGCGTGAAACAGAATTTTGGCGGATGAAACGCTATTTATAGATGTGAAATACGATAATTATTGTGTCGATTTTTCTCCAGGGAGCTTGGCAGTGGCCCGCGATCGTCTCTGGATCTGCCTGGAGAGCAACGCGCGAAGGCCAACTTTGCCGGCAAAAGATCGCTGCCGCCTCAAGTTAGCATAAATCGCGCCAGGTAGCTGTCTTGTATAGGGTGGCAATCACGATGAAATATGAGGTTTAGCATTGGATAGGGTTGAAAAGGGTGTAAAGGCTACATGGTCAAATGTCATGTGCACTTGCGACAGGCCATGATCGGAAAACGAGTTACCATAAAGTGAAAATCGACATGACTTGGATCATCATGATCTCGCTAGCGCTTGAGAATGCACCACACTTCCGACCCGCTTTCAGGATTACTTTTTATGTCAATTTCTGCGCCGATCATGTCTGCTCGCTCGCGCATGCCGGTCAGCCCATAGCGTTCCAGTTCCACCATCTCTGGATCGAATCCTGTGCCGTCATCGCGGACCATCAGATCGATCCGGTCGGCCCCGAAATCCAATCGTACGTCGACCCGCTGCGCTTTGGCGTGGCGCTCGACGTTGGACAGCGCTTCTTCGGCGATGCGGTACAGGGCTTGTGCTTCCTCCGGCGTCACGTGCGATTCCTCACCTGCAGTGCTCAGGTTGGTCTGCACGCCGGTTCGCTCCTGCAATGCCTGCATCGTCTCGCCAAGCGCGCCCGTGAGGCCCAGTGTCTCCACCGGATCGCTGCGCAGTGCCTGGATCGCATCCCTGGATTCCTCGAGGCCGTGGCGAGCCAGTTTGGCAATCCCGTCCACCGCCTGCCGAGCTGCTGCAGGGTCGTTGCCCATCAAGGTGCGCAGCGCCTCCAACTGCACAGTCAGCGCCGAAAGGGAATGGGCCAGAGTGTCGTGCAGGTCGCGCGCCATACGGTTGCGCTCGCGACTGACGGCAAGCTGTTCCATTGCAGCAGCATGTCGCCGCAGCCGCCGATGAGCCTTTTCCAGGCGCGTGTGTTGCTGCCGCTCCCGCTCGGCGAGGATGCTGACGATCAGGGGTACCAGGTACAACAACAGGATGCGCATCAACGTCTGCGCCACTGAAATGCGCGACAGATCGCCTTCTGGCAGCAGTCCCAAGCTGATGACCACATGCAGCACCGAGGCCCAAGTGCTGCCCAGCAGCGCGCCCTGGCGCCCATATCCCCAGGCCAGCAGGACCAGCGGGATGAGCAGAAAGAAAAACGGTTCGACGGCCGGAGCTGCCGCCAGCGGCTCCATCAGCTCCATGGATAGGGCAAAATGCGCAAGTCGGGAGTTGGACCAGTCAGCAAAGATGTATGCCGTGTCCAGGCTGGAAAAGAGGACCGACAGGCCCAAGCCTACCGCCAAAAAGCTCCGTCCCAGGAACCGCTCCAACCAGGGAGGCAGGAATAACAGTGCGATGATCAGGGTGGGTATGGCCCGCAGGACGGCGCCCACGCGCGCTGACACCCCCATCCGGGGGAGCGCCAGAAAACTCATTGCCAGGAAGGCAAGCTGGACGATCAGCACCAGGCGCCAGATGCGTAACGCCTCGCGCCTGGCTAGCGACTGATCCATGGATATCTCACTCTTTCATGCACTCGCCGTCTGTTCTCGTCTGTGTGGCAGTCCGCCACAGCCTCCACGTGCCGGGAATTGCCACCGCTACAGTATACTGCTCGTGGCTCAGTTTGGCAATATGACGCAAAGTTGCCCCGGCGTATTGTGCCCGCCATCCAATCCAAGAGATGCCGGGCACACTCTTCCCCAGATCAGCAAGCGTCCTACTTCATCCAGGAGAGGGCCCGTTCGCCACCGTAGGAGTATTCCAGGCTCAGCCCTTCCAGTTCTGGCGTGAACAAGGGTCGCGGCCCACTGCCTCCCGGGCTGCCAGGAGCTGCGGTCACCCAAATCTCCCACCGACCAGTCTGGTCGGTTAGGAATGCCAGATGCTTGCCATCCGGCGACCAGGTCGGTGCCGCGCTGCTGCCGGGTTGTCCATCGGGGCGTTCTGGCGTTTCGGTCAGCCGCGTCAAGCTGCGGGTGCCAGCATCAGGCCCATAGGGAAGCGTGATAACATAGACCTCCCAGTGATCGTGCTGGCTGCGGGTAAAGGCCACCTGCGTTCCGTCGGGCGACCATACAGGCCCGGTGTCCCTCGTCGCGTCGGTGATTTGCACAACAGTCTCCCCCGGCACGTCCTGAACGACCAAGCCCCTCTCTGCCGCGTAGACGATCCACTCCCCATCGGGCGACCACGAAGGTGCCTGGGCGACATTCGGGCTGGGAGGTTCGGCAAATGTGCCGTCCCCCACATCGACAATCCCCAGCTTCCAGTACGGCTGTGCTGGGATGGTAAAGCACCGGCCCTGGAAGCAGATCTCCTGTTCCTCTCTTCCGCCATGCTGCCGCGAAAACAGGATTCGCTCCCCATCCGGCGACCAGGAGGGCCAGCGTGCTTTATCCCAGTCGAACACGCGACGCTCGCTACCGGCTGGACTGCCCGTGCTGTCGTCCGCACGCACGATCCACACGCCGCGCGGCTCCCGCCAGCGAGTGAAGGCGATCCACTGCCCATCCGGCGACCAGATCGGATCGATCCCGTCGGTGATGCGCCGTGGCTCATCCGCCTGCGGGCCATCGCCGCCAAGTTGCAGGACATAGAAATCCCCGCCAACGGTCGTCTGGAAGACCAACTTGCCTGCAAGCTCAGGGGAGGCGGTCGGCCTTGGGGCAGCCGGTCGCTCGGTGGGCGCTGGTGTTGGCGATGCTACAGATGTAGGTGCAGGCTTTGGCGGCATCGGAGTAGCGGACGGCGGGGGCTGGGGTGATGGGGTAGCAGTTGGCTCAGCTGTTGGAGTCGCCTCTTCTGTTTCTTCTGGTCGGACTCTTTCGGTGACTACGCCTGCCGTATCTGTCGCCGCCCGTGTGGGCAGCGGGATAGCGGTCATGGTCGGCTCGCCCGAGCCAGAAAGCGCAGTGCTACCGGGTCTGGGGGAGCTGCAGCCCACCAGCATCAGGGCGACTCCTGCCAGCAGTAGGACTGCCAGCAGTGCTTTTCTATCCCTCATCGGTTTCTCCTGCATGTCGGGGATCTGGTCGCTCATTACTCGTACCGCAGCGCCTCGATTGGGCGCAGGTTTGCCGCGCGCATGGCGGGATACACGCCGAATACCAGGCCCACTGCGCTGGATACTCCCGCCGCCAGGCTTACCGTTCCCAGCGTCACTTTGGTCACCAGGTCCGGTGTCAGGTTGGAGATCAGCGTCGCTCCACCTATCCCCAACGAGATGCCCAGCACACCGCCCAAGAAGCTCAGTACAATGGCCTCCAGCAGGAATTGGAGCAGGATGTCGCGCTTGGTGGCCCCTACCGCCTTGCGGATGCCCACCTCCCGCGTCCGCTCGGTGACCGATACTAGCATGATATTCATGATGCCGATCCCGCCCACCAGCAGGCTGATGCCGGCGATGGCCCCCAAAAAGACGGTCAGGATGCCCGTGATCTGGTTGGCGATGTCCAGGATCGCTTGCTGGCTTATGACCTGAA
>JASFLR010000455.1:0-3849 GCA_050117995.1 Anaerolineae bacterium | reverse complement strand
ATTCCGCTCGGAGGCGGCATGGGAGATGAAGCCTTTGCCCGCATCTTTGACGAGATTGTGGGACCAGCAGCCTGGCGGTTCCAACCGGAACTGATCCTGGTCTCAGCCGGGTACGACGCCCACTGGGACGATCCACTGGCCTACATGCAACTCTCTATCGGCGGCTATGCTGCCATCGCGCAGGCGCTCAAGAACTTGGCCGAGGAGCTATGCGGCGGCAGGTTGGTCTTCACCCTCGAAGGCGGTTATCACCTGAAGGCCCTTGCCTACTCGGTCCTCAATACCTTTGGGGTGTTGATGGACGGCGAGTCGTGGCAACTCCAGGATCCACTGGGACCATCACCCAACCGCGAACAGCCCGTAAGTGACATCATCGCCCGCGTAAGACAGAAGCACAATCTTTCCCGCGGATAGCGCGAGACGGATGTCGGGCTTGGGCGAGTGACCTAGAATTCCTGGTAGACGACTTCCTCGTACCAACCCTCTACCAGGTTCTTGTGCCGCAGCTCATCTTTGGCGATGGCTGCCAGCAGCTCGCGGACCTCGCCCGAGTTTTCATTGGCCAGATCCTGATAGAGCTCGTAGGACTGCTGTTCCTTCTTTGCAGCAAAGATGCAGACATCCTGGAAGGTTGAATCCGGCCCCAGGGGTCGGACAACCAGATGATCCGCAATCCTGTAATCTACGATCTCCGCCTCTTGCAGGGCAGCAACTTGGCCCTGGATCGTACTGGGATCATCCAGCAGTTTCTCGAGCGCGGCCTTGTGCCCCAACTCCTCCTGGGCCAGCTCGCCCAACAGTTCCTTGATATGCTCCGTATGCACCAAGTCCATCGCACCTGTGTAAAGCTCGTACGATTCTACCTCGCCCTGGATCGCCTCCCGCAGGATCTGCTCGATTGTCACGCTTTCTCCTCCAAAACAGGGATACTTGACATAGTGAGTTCCATCTTGGCTTTCGCCGCGTCAGAACTCCATTAGCCGATCTATTCCAAAAGCTTCATTGGGCATCGCTGACACGCCAGCGGTGCGTGTAGATATTCAGCGTCTTGCCGCGCAGATAGCCGAGTAGCGTACAATTCAGCGACTCAGCTAGTTCCACGGCCAGCGAAGTCGGCGACGATATAGAGGCGACAATCGGCACACCTAGCCTCACCGCCTTGGAGACCATATCGTAGCTCGCTCGCCCAGTGCTGACCACCATCTTGTCCTGAAGCGAGATGCCCCGCAAGAGGCAGTAGCCTGCCGCCTTGTCCAGAGCGTTGTGTCGGCCAATGTCCTCGCAAACGACGACAGATCGTCCATGGGCGTCGAACACGGCAGCGGCATGCACACCTCCCGCCATCCGGTATGCAGCCTGCTGGCGGGTGATCTGCCCCGGTAGGCGTTGCAGAGTCTCCATCGATACACTGAGCTCGGCTTCCACCGGCCGCAGGTTCTCCAATAGAACGCTCACCCCAGCCCGCCCGCAACCCGAGCGGATTAACTGCACCGCATCGCCCAGATCCGAGACCGCGGACACACCGGGCATCAGCGTTACATCCACTCGATTGCGCGAGACATCCAGTGCATCTCCCTCAGCGGCATCACTGGGCCCAGCCCGCCCACAGTGCCGCACCAGAGCGATATCCATCAAGTCGGAGACAAACCCCTCACCCAGGCAGAATCCAGCAGCCAGTTCCTTCTCCATGCCCGGGCTACGCATGAGAACAGCCACAGGATCTTCGTTCAGGCGGATCTCCAGTGGCTCCTCCACCACCACGCCACCCTCCACTGCCTCGATCCTGTGATCCGCCAAGCGCCAGATGCGCCAGGGCATGACGCTTCCCGGTACGTTCTGTTCTTCCCCGTCTGGGCGGTGGGACCGGATATAACGCTTCAATGCCCCCTCAAACGAAAGGGTCTTTGCCAGGCCGGACCAAAGCGGCCTGCAAAGACCCACCACGGGACCCGTGGGGCCCCTCAGAACCGGGCTCATGATCCTGACCCGGCAGCCGTTTCATACACTCAAGAACGCAGACTCGCTTGGGCACCTAAGGCATCTGCGGGTAGAGCCACAAAAAGTCCTCGCCCACCACGATCCGGATATCAATCTGACTTCGGAGGTTGGGGCTATGGCGCACGTTTTCCGGCGTCACCTGGAACATCTCCACAAGCCGCTCCAGCGTATAGGTCTTGCCTGTATAATCAACGATGACGGTACTGGCATAATCGGTGCGGTCCGCATCACCAAACTCTACCACCTGGAATCCCTGCTCCATCAAAATGGCTGCTGCACGTGCCGCAAAGTTGGGCTCCGAAGTGCCGTTCTGAATAGCAATACGCGCCCCCTCATCCGCTAGCCTTTGTAGACCCTCAATTTCGACGGGAGCCAGCGTGGGCGTCGGCGTGGGCAGGGCTGGCTGCGTCGGCGTGGGAATTGGAGCGGCTACAACCGGGGCCTTGAACAGCTCATCGATCAACGGGTCGATCAAGTCCCACTTGGGCAACTGCACGGCAGCTCCGCTCTCTGTTTTATAGCCATATACCAGGGGCTTTTCAAGAACAGCCGACTGGAGGTTTCCCAGGTCGATCTTGGGCGCCAAAAGCGCCAAGTCCTTCATCTCGTTCAAGGTCATGTCCGTCTTGAACATGTTGCCCATCGTCGCGAACAGGGACGGAAGCTTGGGAATCAGGTTCAGGATACCCAAGCCCACCGCCTTCTCACGGATGGCGAGGAGAACCTGCTGCTGGCGCTTGGCCCGGTCAAAGTCAGTGGTGCTCATCCGCGATCGAGAATACTTGAGGGCCCGCTGGCCATTCATGTGCTGCCAGCCAGCGTCAAAATGGATCGTCGTATAGGCATAGGGATCGCCCGGCCTCGGATCGGGATACTGGGTATCATGCAATTCTCTGGGCACGTTCACATCTATGCCGCCCAGCGTATCGACTACCTGCGTGAAACCATCGAAATCCACCATGATATAGTAATCAAGGGGGATACCGAAATTCTGCTCGATGGTTCGCTCGAGCAGGGCCGGACCGCCGCCAGGATAGTCATAGCTATAGCCATATACATTGGCTTCATTGATCCGGGTCTCTTTCACGCCCGGGATCTCGAGGTACAGGTCGCGGGGAATAGACAGCATGGAAACCGTATTGTTGACAGTATCCACACTTACGATGATCATCGTATCAGTGCGATAACCCCAACCCTTGCCTCCCCGCCGGTCAATGCCCAGCAGAAGGATATTGGTCCGCTCGCCTTCAGCAACGGCAGGAGCAGCTGGTGGATCGTAGGCCATCTCGCCCGCGCCCACCACAGGGGTCTGCATTCCCATTTCTGGCAGGGGTGCGACCTCTTCCTCATCCGCCTGGGCCCGTGGCAAATTGATGGAAGGCAATTGGATGACCGGAAGGGCCGGAAGATCCGTCCCAGCTACGATTTCACGAACTGTAGCGTAGAATAGGTAGCCAGAGTAGAGCCCTCCAGCGACAAAGACCAACAGGAAGATGCCGATAAGCATCTTCAGCCACAACGGCGGCCCGCTGTGCTCCTCTGGCACTGTATGCTTTTCTGCTGCGGATATACTCAAAACGCCTCCAATATTTGCCCATGACCAGTCCCAGGCTCAGGACAGCCCACGAGCAGATCAGGACGAGCGTACGGCGATTATACCATACCTGCCGTGCCATAGCAAAAAAAGGGAAAAAGGGTGCACTAAAAGCGTTCATCAGCGCCCAACACAGACAGCAGCCCCTCCCTCTGGAGGGGCTGCCAGTTTGCTCCCTTGCGTCAGAACGACAGTCTAGTACTGGGGCATCTGCGGTGCAGGTGCCGGTTCCTCTTCAGGGATATCGCTGATCAACG
>JASFLR010000454.1:0-3861 GCA_050117995.1 Anaerolineae bacterium | reverse complement strand
TGGATGTGATCTTTGGTGTTGGCGGCAAGACGGGGAATGGTGGTCTTGCGGCGGCCAAGGAGCGGGGCAAGTGGGGTGTTGGTGTGGATGTGGACCAGTACTTCACGCTGCCGAACGAGAAGGACATCCTGATCACGTCGTGTATGAAGCGGCTGGACAACGCGGTGTTCTCGGTGACCGAGGCTGAGCTGAACGGCGAGTTCCCGGGTGGGTCGCTGTACGTAGGCACGCTGGAGAATGGTGGTGTGGGGCTGGCGCCCTATCACGACTTTGAGGATCAGATACCCGCCGAGCTGAAGGCCGAAGTCGAGGCGATCGAGGATGCCATTGCCGCCGGCGAGCTGTGGACAGGCTGGGGCGAGGAGCCTGAGGGAGCGGAGCCAGCAGAGCCGGCAGAGCTGCCCGGTACTGGTCTCAAGGTTGGTATGGTGTCGGACGTAGGCGGCATTGACGATGCCAGCTTTAACCAGAACACCTGGGATGGGTTGGTCCGGGCCCAGGAGGAGCTTGGCGTGGCGTCGCAGTTCATCGAGAGCCAGGCGCAGGCGGACTATGAGAAGAACATCACCGAGTTTGCGGAGCAGGATTATGACCTGATCTTCACGGTGGGGTTCTTGTTGAACGATGCGACGGCCAAGATGGCGCCGCTGTATCCGGATGCGCACTTTGCGGGGATCGACCAGTGGTACGATCCGCCGATCGACAACGCAGCGGCGATCACCTTTGCGGTGGATCAGCCAGCGTTCCCGATTGGGTATCTGGCAGCGGGCTGGGCAGCGTTGCAGGATCCGGACGACCCGCAGGTAGGCTGGGTTGGGGGTATGGAGATACCGCCGGTTCAGCAGTTCATCGTAGCGTACGAGGCAGGCGTTGCGTACTACAACGAGGCCAAGGGTGCGGATGTCCAGGTCAAGGGCGTGTACGTGGGCGACTTTGAGGCGCCGGACGAAGGCAAGATCCAGGGCAACTCGTTGATCGACGAGGGAGTGGATGTGATCTTTGGTGTTGGCGGCAAGACGGGGAATGGTGGTCTTGCGGCGGCCAAGGAGCGGGGCAAGTGGGGTGTTGGTGTGGATGTGGACCAGTACTTCACGCTGCCGAACGAGAAGGACATTCTGCTCACGTCGTGCATGAAGCGGCTGGACAACGCGGTGTTCTCGGTGACCGAGGCCGAAGTGAACGGCGAGTTCCCTGGCGGGTCGCTATATGAGGGCACGCTAGAGAATGGTGGTGTGGGGCTGGCGCCCTATCACGACTTTGAGGGCGAGATTCCCGCTGAGCTGACGGCCGAGGTCGAGGCGATCGTGGCTGGGATCATCGACGGCAGCATCTCCACCGGATGGCCGCTGGAGTAGTCGTCGAGCCTGACAAGGATATACTGGATTGAGCGAAGGACGGTGTGGGACACTGGTCCCGCACCGTCCCTCAATAGGACGGCGGGCTGCAGGGGATGCAGTGTGGATAGTGGCGCATTTCTGTCTCTGCTGATCCGCGGGCATGGAGGGGAGCGACGATGGTCCCAATCCTGGAGGCGCGTAACGTAACGAAACGCTTCCCTGGGGTGCTTGCCAACGATAGTGTCAGTTTCTCGCTCAAAGAGGGAGAGATTCTGGCCTTCCTGGGGGAAAATGGCGCGGGCAAGAGCACCTTGATGAATATCCTCTACGGCCTCTATGCGCAGGACGAGGGCGAGATCGAGGTCCGGCAGAGTCCCGTGGAGATCAACGAGCCCAACGACGCCATCGAGCTGGGCATCGGCATGGTCCACCAGCACTTTCAACTGGTGCCGGTCTTTACCGTAGCCGAGAATATTGTGATGGGCACTGAGCCGACCCGCTTTTCCTTTTCGTGGAAGACGATGGGGATTGCTGGCGGGGCAAGTGCCCTACTCTTTTTTCTGGGCGGTATCTTTAGTCTGGAAGGCCCACTGCAGTGGCTTCTGGCTGGGTTAGCGGGCGGTGCGGCAGTCGCCGTGCTCTACGGCGCCTTCCTGTTGTTGGGTCTATTGGGCCGTCTGGGAGCTCGTCTATACTTGCCTATCGTAGGTATAGGGAGTGCGGCCCTTTTGGTGGTCCTTGCCCTGACCACAGACTCTGCGGGACAGATCCCCCTGTTCATCTTCTTGGCTTTGCTCTTTACCTTTGCTTCTTATCCAGCACTGAACGTGGTCACGACCGCTCTCGACCGGCGAACGGCACGTCGCCGCATCCGCGAGCTATCGGAGCAGTATGGGCTTGTCGTGGATCCTGATGCGCTTATCGAAGACATACCGGTGGGCGTGCAGCAGCGCGTGGAGATCATCAAGACCCTTTATCGTGAGGCTGAGATCCTTATTCTCGACGAACCAACGGCAGTGCTCACACCTCAGGAGACCGAGGAACTGTTTGAGATCATGCGCGGCCTGGTCGCGCAGGGCAAGTCGATCATTTTCATCACGCACAAGTTGAAAGAGGTGATGACAGTTGCCGATCGGGTCATCGTCCTGCGCAACGGGCGGGTCGTCGGTGAGGCGACTCCCGCCGAGACCTCGGAAGAAAAACTGGCCGAGATGATGGTCGGGCGCGAGGTCACGCTGGTCGTGGACAGGGGACCGTGCTCACCGGAGGATGTGGTGCTGGAGGTGAACGGCCTGACCGCCGAAGATCAGCGCCATCAGCCTGCTTTGCGTGGTGTGGATCTCCATGTCCGCGCTGGCGAGGTACTGGGCGTGGCTGGTGTGCAGGGCAACGGGCAGACAGAGCTGGTAGAGGTGCTTACCGGGCTTTGCCCTGCTACAGGTGGCACAGTTCGGATCCTGGGCCAGGATGTCACCAATGCCAAGCCCCGTGAGATCACCGAGCTCGGCGTGGCCCACATCCCCGAGGACCGCCAGCGCGATGGGTTGGTTCTGCCATTTCCTATCTATGACAACCTCATTCTGCAGACGTACTATGAACCTCCCTTCGCCGAGCGGGCATCGCTCCAGTTTGATCAGGTATACGAATATGCTGCGCGAGTCTCCGAGGAGTTTGACGTTCGCACTCCGAGTATAGCGCTCCCAGCCCAGAACCTATCGGGCGGGAACCAGCAGAAGGTGATCGTCGCCCGCGAGTTCTCGCGACCGATCCAACTGCTCATCGCCGCGCAGCCGACACGGGGACTGGATGTGGGCTCCATCGAATACATTCACAAGCGGCTCATCCAGAAACGTGACGAAGGCGTGGCGGTCCTGTTGGTGTCTGTCGAGCTGGACGAGATCATGGCCTTGTCGGACCGAATTGCGGTCATGTACGAGGGCAAAATCGTGGGCACCGTAGATGCGGGCAAGGTGTCTCGCGAGGAACTGGGTCTACTCATGGCTGGGGCCCACCTGGAGGAGAAAGGGGGCGTGAGCGTTGGCTGACGAACGAACTTCGCAATCGGGTTTTAGACAGCGAGTCGCCCGCCTTCCGCTTGTGGTCCGGCTGGTCATCCTGACGGCACTGGTCGCGGTGGGTGTCCTGACCAGCAAATGGCTCATGCTGATCCTGCTTGTGGCACTGGGGCTCTGGCCGATCACGCTGGCTCTGGGTTTCGTCGTTCTGGCAGTGATATCAATATGGCATGGCGGCTGGTCGTGGATGAAGGAGTGGTTGGGCAGCCGGCTGGGGGGATTGGCAATCCCGGCTCTTTCGGTGTTTACGGCGCTGCTCATTGGCGCCCTGGTGATGTTCTTTACCGACCAGCAAGTATACGATGCCCTGAGCGACGGCGGCATCTTTGAGGCCATCAAGGTTGGTGTGGGCAACCTGCTGCGAGCCTATGGCGCGCTGTATGAGGGAGCCTTTGGTAATCCGGGTGACATCATCCAGGCCATTGGCGAGACGATAGGCGGAGAGGATG
>JASFLR010000453.1:0-3879 GCA_050117995.1 Anaerolineae bacterium | reverse complement strand
GGCCGCGCGGCTCTGCGCGCCCAGAAACACCGCCTTGGCAGAGGAAATCTCCCGTTTTTCCCTGCACTTGACACAGTAGCCGAGGATCGGTTCGTCAGACATTCATCCCTCTATCAAACACCATAGATCCCGCCCTTTCGGATTCGATGTTGGTCTATAGATACTCCTGTAATCCCTCTTCTTTCAATTGCTCGACCACATCACGTACGGCCTGGGCGCGATCCTTGGGGCAGATCAGCAGGGCATCGGGTGTGTCCACGACGACAAACCCTTCCAGGCCCACGGCGGCTACCAGACGTCCGGTCGCGGCGTAGACGTAGGTATCGGCTGTCTCCAACAGCACGGGGTGTCCACCACCGCGCACGATATTACCGCTGGCGTCGCCTTCCATCATGGCCGATAGTGTCGCCCAGTTGCCCACGTCATCCCAGCCAATATCCACTGGCACAACAGCGACCCGCGTCGCCTTTTCCATGATGCCATAATCGATGGTCGTCTTGGGCACCCGATCCCATGCAGCTTCCAGCACCTCCATACGTTGGGGCGAGTGCCAGGCTGCTGAAACCGACTGCAACTCGGTATGTAGGCGGGGCAGCATCTCTTCCATCGCAGCCACGATCGTGTCCGCGCGCCAGACAAAGATCCCGCCGTTCCAGTAATACTCTTGGCTGTCCACGAAACGCTGGGCTGTGTCGGCGTCGGGCTTTTCCGTGAAGCGCTTCACCTGGTAGGCCGGAGTGCCGAGGATCTCGCCCAGCCGTTCCCCGCGCTGGATATACCCGTAGCCAGTGTGGGCAAAGTCAGGCGCAATGCCCAGGGTCACCAGGTAATCGTCCTGGGCAACCTGTGCCGCGGCTCCGATGGCTTGGCGAAAGCCGGCGGCTTCGGTGATGACGTGATCGGCGGGGCAGACAGCCATCGTCGCCTCCGGGTCTCGCTCCAGCAGGACAGTCGCCGCCAGACCGATACATGGTGCCGTGCCACGGGGACCTGGCTCAATGATGATGTTCTCAGCGGGCAGGCCCTCTATCTGGGCACCGACCGTGTGCGCATGTTCCTCACCGACGACAACTAGCACCCGGTCAAACGGGATCAGAGGCTGGATGCGGTCCACCGTCTCTTGCAGCATCGTCCGCGAGCCCAGCAGATCCAAGAACTGCTTCGGTGAGGCCGATCGGCTGCGCGGCCACAGCCTGGAACCGATCCCACCAGCCATGATCACTGCATACAGATGGCCCACGACTTTTTCCGGGATTGGCGAGGGTGCAGCAGCGTTATCCTGTCTCAACTTTCCAGTGCTGGTGTTTTCGTTCAAGGCAACCTCCTTGTTGCACATGCGGAGCCTGATACGGTGCAAAAGCTCGATAGGTTCAAGTCTACTCGATGACGTAGTCGACGCCGCCCTCGCGCGCCAGCACATAGCTCATGCCGCCTACCTGGCGCACCATTCCTTTTAGCTCCATCAGCGCCAGCGTGCTCGTCACCTGGGCAATGGGCAGATCAACGGCTCTGCCCAATGCATCGACATGGACCGGTTCCGCGGACAGGCGCTCTAGCAGGATGGCTTCCGTTTCGTTCTCAGGAATGATTGTTCTTGCCTGCGCCTGCTCGCTGACCATGGTCAGGTTCAACTCCTCCAGCACATCGCCCACCTGGGTGACCATCTTGGCGCCCTGTTGGATCAGGTGATTGGTGCCCCGGCTGGCGCGGGCAAAGATATTCCCGGGAACGGCAAAGACTTCGCGACCCTGTTCAAGTGCAAAACCGGCGGTGATCAGCGCGCCGCTGCCCATATCTCCTTCGATGACGACGGTACCTAGGGTCAGGCCGCTGATAATCCGGTTCCGTGGTGGAAAGTTCCGTGCATCAGGCCGGGTACCCAGCGCGTACTCGCTGACCAGTGCTCCCCGCTCCACGATCTCGGCAGCCAGCCGGGCATTCTGTGGGGGGTATACCACATCGACGCCACAGCCCAGGACCGCAATCGTCCTGCCTCCAGCGTCCAGGCAGGCGCGGTGAGCCACCGTGTCGATGCCCTGGGCCATGCCGCTGACGACCACCACCCCGGCCTGAGTGAGGCCAGTGCATATCATGCGCGCGGCTTCCTTGCCATAGACCGAGGCTCGCCGCGTGCCGACGACAGCCACTGCCCACTCGTCGCGCGTTTCCAGGGTGCCGCGAACGTAGAGCAGCGGTGGGGCATTGTAGGCCTGAAAAAGGTTGGGCGGATAGCGCTTATCGAGCTGGGTCACCACCTGGACCCCGGCCTCCTGCAACCGCTCCATCTCGGCGTCGAGATCCAGCGCTTCCCGGACCCGCAGCAGGCTGGCCAGCGAGCGGCGATCGAGACCGGCCTGTTGCAGATCGTGGGTCGGCGCGCCCCAGGCGACCTCCAGGTCGCCAAAGTGGTCCAGCAGGGAGCGCAGGCGTGCAGTGCCTATGCCCGGCACCTTGTTGAATCCAACCCAATATCGAACGTCCCTCTCGGACACGTCTCTCCTTCGCGATCTTTGGAGCTTTGACTCCAAAAGGGTTTGGTTATGGCAATAAAATCAGGATACAACAGACGGGGGGATTTGTCAATGTCGACATCGTAGCGCCAGCGAGGGTCCGCCCGATGTTGATATGGTTACAGCAGGCCCTCGGGCAGCTGGACGACCATGCGAGAGCCTTCCAGATCGATCTCTAGCACCACGCTTTCGATGGCCGGGATCAGGATTTCCTTGTGACCGGGAAAAGTACCGCGTACCACGTACACATCATTGGCGCCGGTTTCGATGATCTCCACCACCTTGCCCAGCTCTTCGCCCGAGACCGTCCATACCTCGAGGCCTAGGATCTGAAACTCGTAGTATTCGCCCTCTTCCAGGGGGATTGCATCTTTGAACGGCACGTGGAGCAGATAGCCGCGGAAGGATGCAGCAGTATCGCGATCGTAAATGCCTGCGAGCTTGAGCAATGCGCGCCCTTTGTGCAGGCGAAATCGCTCCAGAGTTATGGGTTCGGGTTCGTGATCGTCAAGGCCGATGTAGATTTGTTCCATCCGGCCAAAGCGATGGGGGTCCTCGCTGATGACTTGGACCTTCAGCTCGCCACCTATGCCGTGAGCGCCTATGACCTTGCCGATGACCAAAAATCGAGGCTCAGAGGCGCGCCGTTGCTCCCCTGAGCCCTGAGCTTTGTCTTTCCATTCAGCGACCGACTGCCTGGAGTCGGCCAGATCCACTATACGATCTCCAACGTCACGCGGCGACCCTGGCGCGCGGCTGCTGCGCGAAGGATCACCCGCATGGCATTGGCAACGCGCCCCTGCTTGCCGATGACGCGTCCCATGTCGTCCGGTGCTACTCGTAGCTCGTAGATGGTCGCACTGGTGCCCTCGATCTCTTCGACGCGAACTGAGTCTGGATCATCCACCAGAGCCTGGGCCATGTACTCGATCAGTGCTTTCATGTTCATGTTCTGCCTCTCTTTCATGAGCGTATGCGGTGAGAAGGATCTATTCCTCGTCTTCAGGAGGCTGGTCCTCAGCGACGTCTTCGGCTTCTTCGCCTTCTGGTTCGACGGTTTCCTCTACTTCTTCGGGCTCGGCTTCGGCATCCTCTTCGTCAGATGCCTCTGCCTCCTCCGACTCATCTTCGGGGGGCTCTTCCGCATCCGCGGGCTCTGTCTCCTCATCGTCGGCAGAATCCTCAGATCCTTCCTCGGCCTCCTCGTCCTCAGGAGCCTCTTCCTCGGCCTCAGCTTCAGGGACTTCTTCCTCAGGAGCCTCTTCTTCTGGAGCCTCTTCCTCAGCCTCAACTTTCAGTGCGGCTTCGGCCGCCTTGGCCAATTCAAGCTCCTCGAGAATCTCATCCAGCGATTTCTCGCCCTTTCTCA
>JASFLR010000452.1:0-3894 GCA_050117995.1 Anaerolineae bacterium | reverse complement strand
TCGGGGCGCGCCGGGCTCCAGCACGCTGTCCATGAGCGCCATCTCCAGCGGTAGCTGAGGGATAGTCTGAAGCCCGTACCTGAGATCGGTGACGGCTTCGTTGAAGAGACGGAGCGCACGAAGCAGCCGCTCAGGCGACACCTGTTGCGCGAGAGCGTCCATCTCGTCAGCCTGTTCCTGGGTCGCACTCAACAAGCGCGAACCTGCCCCCTCGCGAAGCAGCAGCACGCCGCGCAGATACTCGACCATCTCTCTGCCAAACTGGCGGGGATCCGCCCCGTCGCCAACCGCGCGGTTGATCAGATCCAGCCCGCCCGCCAGATCACCATCTACCAATTTGGCCGCCAGTTTCGCGGCTGCCTCGCTGGCAACGGTACCCATCACCAGCTTGGTCTGGTCGAGCGTGATCTCGGCTCCATAGCTGGCCAACTGGTCCAGAAGGCTAATGGCATCGCGCATGGCACCAGTGCTGTGATGGGCGATGAACTCCAGCGCCTCCTGTTCTACAGTGATCCCTTCCTGCCCGGCAATGTACCTGAGTCGATCTACGATCGCCTTCACAGGGATCCGCCCGAAATCAAAACGCTGGCAGCGCGAGGTGATCGTCGCCGGAATCTTGTGTGGATCTGTGGTGACGAGGGCAAAGATCACATGGGGCGGCGGCTCTTCCAGCGTCTTGAGCAATGCATTGAAGGCCGGCTCAGTGAGCATATGCGCTTCGTCCAATACATAGACTTTATACTGCCCCTCGCTGGGTCTGAAACCAACCTTCTCGCGAATATCACGGATTTCGTCGATACCCCGGTTGCTGGCGGCATCGATCTCGATCAGGTCCAACAAGCGGCCCTCTCTGATGGCGACGCAGATCGGGCACTTGTTGCAGGGCCGCTCACTGGGAACTGCCTGGCAATTGACCGCCTTGGCGAGCAGTCGAGCAGTGGTCGTCTTGCCCGTGCCGCGCGGCCCGGTGAAGAGATAGGCCTGCCGGAACTTGGCATGGCGCAGCGCATTCTGAAGCGTGCGCGTAATGGGCTCCTGGCCCACTACGTCCTCGAATGTCTGCGGGCGATACTTGAGATAGAGTGCCTGGGCAGTCATTGATACTCCTCAGCCGGCAGGTCCGGCGACGCGCCAGACCCAATCGTGCCCCTAGTGTACCAGAGACTGCACGTTTCGGCAAGGCGGTGGTTTCGGGCGACAGCCCGATCTGCCCCAGCGCTTTGACACAGCTGCTTGCAGATGCTAGAATAGCCGGGTCCATTGCCTGCCCACGTTAGGCGCAGCCAACTCCTGGACCGGAATTGCCAAGATATGAGTGCAAACAACGCCATCGACACCGTCCTATTCGATTTTGACGGCACGCTGGTCTTTCACAAACCCGATAGCTCTGATCTGATCAGTGCCTTCTGCACCGAGATTGGGCAGCCCCTAAGTGAGGAAGCAGAGCGCCACGGGCGACGGGTGCGCCACCAGTACTTTATCGACCCGGTCATCCGCGACGAAATTACCGGCCTATCCAATGAGGAATTCTGGCTGCATTTTAACCGGCATATCCTCGAGGCGGTAAAGATCGAGGGTGACCTGGACCACCTGGCGGCAGAGCTGACCAGCAAACTCCAGGACATTGAACTGAGCTACCACTGTCCCCAGACTGGCTGCCAGATCCTGACCGAGCTCAGAGCCAGGGGATACCGGCTGGGACTGATCACCAATCGCCATAATGTGGAGCGGTTCTACGAACTCCTGGACCAGTTGCACCTGCGGCCCTACTTTGACCTGGTACTGGCCTCTGGCGAGGTAGGGATCCAGAAGCCGGACCCTGGCATCTTTGCTGCCGCGCTGGAGAGGATCGACGCTCGTGCCGACAGGTCGATCTATGTGGGCGACAATTACTGGGCCGATGTGATAGGTGCCCAGCGTGCTGGTCTAACCCCCATCCTTTTTGACCGCCACCGCCTCTTCCCCGAGGCTGACTGCCGCACAGTAGAGCAAATGGAAAACCTGCTGGACTGGCTTCCCTGAGCGCTGCTCTTCCCACACCCGTTGGCGCGCGAGAATGCCGTAGAGGCGGCAATCGCAAGCTTGGATGCCCGGAACCTATCCTACGACGATACGCTCAATCTACCCGTCCCACCAACCAGACCGGCGACGCCCGCCAGATGCTCACTTCCCGGATCCCCCAGGCGTGGTAGGGCGAGGAATTGGTGGTGCTTATGCGGACGTAACGAGCCGCAATCGCGGAGAAGCTGGCATCCACCCGGGCCCAGTTGTCATCATTTCGGCCAACCTCCTGCCAGGTCTGTCCGTCAATCGAGAGCGCCACGACATAGCCCCGGGGTTGCTGGCTGGCAGGATGCTCCAGCACCACACGCTCCACCTTTTGCGACCTGCCCATATCAAGCTCAAACCACATACCCGGCCTCTGCCTCGCGTTCCGGGTATTCCAGGCGGTGTCCAGTTGAGCATCGTGGGCCCGGGGCGCATCATCGCTGAAGTGGCTGGCTTTCGCGCCAACCCACGCTTTCGTCGCACTCACGGTGATCTCGCTGATCAGCCAGGTAGGGTGCCAGTCGGGCAGCCCTGTCTGCTCCAGCCGCAAATAGCGTGCCTGGCAGGGCGCAAAGACCGCATCCACATTCACCCAGTTCTGAGCATGTTCGGCTACCAGACGCCAGTCCTGACCATCTTCCGACAGCGACAGCCGGCACCCGACCGGAAAGCCCCGACCCGGGCTGGCGACGCGGACCCGATCCAGTGTGAGTACTTGCCCTAGATCGACCTGGAACCA
The DNA here is from genome assembly GCA_050117995.1 of Anaerolineae bacterium. Lineage (GTDB taxonomy): Bacteria > Chloroflexota > Anaerolineae > JAAYZQ01 > JAAYZQ01 > JBFFCR01. The sequence goes on along the minus strand of JASFLR010000452.1, from coordinate 1,106 downwards.
CATGCCCGGGGTCTGCGCAGCTTGGCTGTCCCAGAAACTTTGCGGGTCTCCGTCAAGAGCCTTGGTAACACCGGCCGAGTTGTGGCTGGCCTGAGCGGACCAGGGCACAAAGAGCACGGCATCTGAGACATCTATCGGTACTTCCAGCGGCGCGCCTCCCTTGCGGAAGAACCAGTGCAACCCCTCTTCCAGCAGATCGCAGCGCAAGGTGTAGCTGCCCAATACGTCTGGCGTCTTCAAGTGCACATCCGGAATAAGCACCGCCTTACCAGGCAACACATCGTGGGGCAAGGGCGTGCGGAAGGTGTCCCAAGGCTCCGATAGGATCCCCTCTTCGGTGAACCAGTTGTATGCCAAATGAACGGGGTGAGCGCCAGCCGCCGACCATATCCTGGTCCCGGTGTTCCGGAGACGGAGGCTGGCAATGAACTCCTTGCCAGGTTCCACCTGGACAGGCCAGGGCTCCAATGCCTCCCACTCCACACCATACTCGGCGGCAACGATCTGCATAGGCTGCTCTCGGACCGCGACCCCTTTCTCTGAGAGCCAATTCCCTCCCTGCACCAGATCCCAAACCAACAGGTAGGAAGCAGGCTCATCAGGAGCCACGAACTCGACGTTGTGCAGCGCGACGGCGTCGCCAGGCTCGACATCCCTGGGAAGCGGCCAAGTCTCGGTCGCAGCTACAGGTGCCTCCGTGCCCGAGCTATCCAGCCAGCGGTAGCCCAAGCTCACTGCATCATCACCCGACTTGGGCCAGGGCTTTGCCCCCGCGTTGCGCACTTCCAGGTAGGCGAATCCCGGCTCCCCAACGGCCAATCTGAGAGGCGCGTCGTAGCCGAGCCACTCTGCCGCATAGGCGGGCGTCGCCGCCTCGACCTCCACATGCACGTCGTGCACTGGCGAGCCCTTCCAATGGAACCAGACTACGAACTCGTGCACCATATCCAACCTGAGGATAACCTGACCGGGCGCTGCCGGGAACTGAAGCTGGGCATTGAGTGCAATCTCGTCCTGGGGAGGGACGTCCCTGCCCAGCACGGTCCTCAACCCATCGGCGACCATCACGTTGCCGTCAGCATCGAGCCACTTGTAGGTAAGATGTA
>JASFLR010000451.1:0-3897 GCA_050117995.1 Anaerolineae bacterium | reverse complement strand
TATCTAGGTAGATAGCATCCATCTGGCAGCGGGTCTCGCAAATGCCGCAACCCTCGCAACGCTCCACATTGAGGGCAGCAACAAAGGGACTGGCGACGAAGCTGGCCGGATTCGGTTGGCGCTTCACGTTCGTGAGAATGCCGCAGCAGCAGCCGCAGCACGCACAGATGTTCACCGCATCGCGGGCGTTCCCCGGCTGGAGAACAAGCCCCGTCTCCTCAGCCAACTGCAGGATGGCAAGGGCTTCTTCCTGGTCGATCGCCCTGCCGAGACCATTCTCCACGTAGTAGGTCGCAGCGCCGCCCATGACAAGACAGGTCTCCATGGGCTTGTCGCAGCCCTCGCCGGCCATCTGCCGCTCTTTGCGACAGATGCAGGGTGCCACGGCGAGTCTGCTTTGAGTACGCACCAGATCCTCAGCACGCTCATAGGGCAGAACCTCCAACCGGGCATCAATGCTCTCACCCACTGGAATGGTTCGTAGCTGGGGCGCCTTGTCCCAGGCCGTTTGGTCGAACCAAGCCCGGCCAAACTCCTCAAAGTCATGGATGATTTCGGGATCCAGCCTGTTCAGTTGGAACTCGTAGATGCCGATGGCCCAGTGAATGGCCATGTACTCGGGTTCCCTGTCCCTCCTGTACACCACATAGATAAGGCCTTTCCGCTCCATCTCCTGCAAGCGCCGGGTCGCTTCCTCCAACGGCAGATTCGCCCGGCGGGAAATGACGCGGGCTGGTTCGGCCAGCAGCGTCAGGTGCATGGCAAACTCTGCCTCCTCGGGCGTGAAGAGGCGGCGGAGGATGCGCTTCTCGACCCCACTGTCGGTCGCCGGGTAGCCAGCGGGGAGGTCATCGAGGAACGCAGCAAGCCTGTCATATACATCGGTTGCCATCGTGCTCTCCTTTCGCATCGCTGCTGGACTGACTTGGCCTCTTACCCTGCTACTACTGCCGCTTGGCGCCAATGAAAGACAGACCTCGGTTGTCAGAGGTGAAGATGAGGGAGTCGGAGATCGCCGGCTGAATGCCTTGTCGAGAAACAGAGCTGGAGTTCAGGGCGCCCTGCGCCCGGAATGGGAGATGTACGACGCCGTGAGCGTAAGCCTATTCTACTGTACTATAGGGCAGCCGTCAAGTGTGTGTGCCTTGCCTCTTGGGGCTGCTGCATATCCGGAACTCACGACAGCGCTCCGGCCGGACAACAGTCCGGCCCCGCTGTCAGGGAGAATGCAGCAGCCGTAGATCAGTCAAAGAACTCGATGAGAATACGAGCCACCTCTTCTCCCTTTTCCAGAGGCAAGAAGTGGTTCGAGTCCGGGATCACCTTCAGACGAGTGCCCGCGACCTCCTCCACTCCTCGAACCGCACCCCTTTTCTCCCCCAACCAACCTTTCGGCTACTTGCAGAACTTGCCGGACACGTTGCCTGGATCGGTTTCATCCCAGGCGAGCCCTGCCGCCGTCACGCCGGTAACCGCCGTCGTGTAGCAGCCGGACGGGGCATTTAGCACAGAGAAGGTCACCGTCCCCTCCGGTCCGGTTATGTCGTTAAAGATCCAGGAGCTGCCCGAACTGTGCTCAAGCAGGGCCGACACCGATGCCCCCGCCACAGGACTGCCAAGGTCGTCAACCAGGGCCACAGTTACGCTCAAGTGCTTGTCGCCTTCGCGGCCGCCGGAAGTGGTGAAGGCGATCGAGTGTACCCTTACCGTCGTGGGCTCGGCCGGCTGAGTTCCAACCGTGATGCTCACAGAGGCACTGCCGCTACTGCCGTCCGAGTCTTCCACCGACGCGGTGATGGTGTGGCTGCCATCGCTGAGGATGCTGGAGGAGACCCTGCCGCCCGTTCCTATCTGGCCGTCAGTACTGGACGTCCACACCAGGCTGCCTGTCAGGTCGCCATCCTCGGCGTCGCTGGCCGTTCCCTCGAAGAGAATCGTAGCTCCGGAGTCAAAGCTGGCGCCGTCAGCAGGGCTGGAGATGGACACCGAAGGAGGCTCATTGGCAGGCCCAGCCGCGGCCTCTGCAGCGTCCACCAGGCCAAATCCGTACTGCAGGTCCCATCCTGCCTGGCCCAGATCGTCCGCCGTGGTCCGGAGTTGAGCTCTCACCTGGGCATTCGTCCAGTCAGGGTGGGCAGCCAGGATCAGCGCTGCGGTCCCTGCCACGTGCGGCGACGCCATGGACGTACCCGAGCCGTATTTGTAGCAGGCTTCTACTCCGTCTTCATCGCGGCAAACAGGCTGGGGATCGTAGTAGCCCGTGTCATCGTTCCAGGTGGAGAAAACCGACTCACCCGGCGCCGCCAGCTCCACCTGGTCACCCGTGCTGGAAAAGCTCGCCCGTTGGTCACCGTCGTCGGTGGCGGCGACGGCGATGACCGAGTCGTAGAGCGCTGGATAGCATACGTTGTCACCCTTGCCCGGCGGGTTGCCATTGTTGCACGCCGCCGCAACGATCACCAGCCCTGCGGCTTCGGCGTTGTCGAACGCGTGCTCCACCGTGTCGCCCGGACTGCGGTCCCAGCCCAGGCTCAGGTTGGCCACCTGCATGTCGTTATCCACGGCCCATTGCATGGCCGCGATCAGGTCGCTGGAATCGCCGAAACCGGCATCATCCAGCACCCGCAGCGCATAGAGGGCGCACTCGGGCGCCACCCCGACCACGCCATACGGGCCGGTCTGGTCACCGTTGTCATTATCTTCGGCACAGGCCGTGCCAGCCACGTGCGTTCCGTGACCGTACACGTCCATAGGGTCGCCGTCGTCCTGCACAAAGTCATATCCCCCGATATAGTTGCCGTCCAGATCGGGATGCTCGTAGTTGATGCCCGAGTCGATGATGACCAGCCTTACTCCAGCGCCCTTGTTGCCGCCGTCGTGGATTGTACCGGCGCCAATGCGCGTCACCCCCCAAGAGTTGTCCAGCTCGATATCCATCGCCCGCATCTGCACGTCTGGCTCGACGCGGGCCACATGGGGATTGGCCTCAAGCGCAGAGACCGCGGGCTCCGGAAGTGTGGCGGCAATGGCCGGCACCAGATGGTACGTGTACTTGACCGAGCCCCCCAGCCCGCGAACCAGGGCCTGTTCGGCTGGTCCCGGCTGGCTCCGGAAGGCGACTAGCACCTTGACCCTATCAGGTGGCTGTCCCCACGCCGGGCCAGCCAGCAATCCCGATAGCATAGCAGCCAACACGACACAGATCGCTATAGCAGAGACTCTTCTTTGCCTGATCATAACGTACCTCCTATGAAACCACGCAAACTCGTCGGTCCTGACTCCGATCATACACCGAACTCCGGACAATGTCCAGCTCGCAGCTTGCCCCTGGGCATGTGCCTGCTTGGTCAGGGTCCTGTCAGAGTCCTTCGGCTGCGTATGCAGGATATGGCCCCCCCGCCCCCCGCTTCCGCGAGGGCAGGCACTTCGCGGGGGTGACAGCACCCGACCATCGCTCTGTTGCTCCGGCGCAAGCGGGAATCCACCCTTGTTGCAGTCTGCGCCGGCTGACTTTGACGGGACCCTGAAGTCCCACTAATGGGCTCTTGCCGCCAATTGGAAAGGCAAGTATAATGTCCGGAGCAGTTGGATTGTGATGGGATTCGGCGAAACCGCAACGCGCAAGGAGCAGCCAGATGGCATGGGATGAGGAAGAGGATACCACAACCTATCGGGTCTTGCTCAATGATGAGAGCAAGGCATACACTATCTTTCCGGAAGGGCAAAAGCTTCCTATTGGGTGGAAAGACGCTGGCGTCAAGGGCCGAAAGGAAGAGTGTCTGAAGTACATACAGAGGGTGTGGGCCGAGATGCGACCGCTCAGCCTCGACGAGATTGAGGAACGGGTTAGGCTATCGTAGGGATGCTGGCAAGCGGGTTGTCATCTGGATTACTCGG
>JASFLR010000450.1:0-3902 GCA_050117995.1 Anaerolineae bacterium | reverse complement strand
GCGTCCAGGACCTGCTTGGCTTCTTGCAGCTCACGCCCGTCGGCCAGTTGGTAGCTGCGGAGCAGTTGCAGCGCGCGCTTGCTGGCGTTGAACTCGACCGGCAGGGTAACCAGGGCAAAGACGACGGTACCGGCAAAGAGGAACAGGCCAAGCCAGGCAATAGCCGTCGAGCCGGTGAGACCCGAAAGGAAGAATCCGACAAAAAAGATGATGGGGCCCAGCCAGGAGCCAATCTGAACCATTGGCACCAGGCCGGAGCGCACTCGCAGCGGCGTGTAGCTGGTGGCATCCTGCATGGCATGGCCCACCTCGTGGGCCACGATGCCCAGCGAGGCCACCGATCGGCTCTGCGCCACACCCTGAGACAGACGCAGGATCTTTTTTCGGGGATCATAGTGGTCGCTCAGCCTGCCCCGAACCTCTTCGATGCGAATCTGGTCCAAGCCAGCACTGCGCAGCAGGATGCGCGCCGCCTCTGAGCCGCTGATCCCCCGTCCGTTGGCCTTGCGGCTCAGACGGTTGTAGGTGGAGCTCACCTTCCATTGAGCGTAGAAAGCCAGCAACAGCGCTGGAAGCGCAAATATCAGATATCTCGGATCAAATATGAACATTCAACTCACCCTCTATCATAGACTCTTGGCGGACAGTGTCCACCACATCGTTCGTAGACCGCTGCCCGCAAGGCCAGTCATTCAACCATGGGGCTGTTCCCTACGATCATAGCACAGATGACACCCAGAGACAAGCCTCGCATCTGACCACTCCCTGACAGTCGCTGTCAGTCATCGCCGTCTCCACGATGCGCGCGGTCAGCCTGAAGCACGATCGGGTTGCTATCCTCCGGTTGAGGTAAGTTGTCATAATCGCACTCACACGGCCCCCCCTGGGCACATCCAGGGCAGCAATAACTGACTCCATCGACGATCGTTGGCTGCCAATGGATGACGATCTTGCAATTGGCACAGACTAGCTGTTGGCCCATTCGGTCACAATTCCCCTCTCGGAACCCGTACTCCACGTGCAGTGGGATGCGCCCCGCCAAACGCTGGTGGGGATTGCACCACACTCCACTCTGACTTGCTGCTTTCAACCAGTAGTATTGTACAAGTCAATCGTTAGATGAACGCTAGAGAAATATTAGAGTCTTGTTAGAGCCTGGCCCTGGGTGCGGCCCGATGGAAACCCCACAGCCCAGCCGTTCATCGTAGTTGCTGTCAATGCTGTTTTCGGGTACAATCACAGCGAGGCTTTTAGAGATTCGGGAGAAGTACAGAGAAGGAGGCTCTGCTATGGTGTTTTTGAAACGATTGGCGTTCTACATCGGCTTGTTGTTGGGGCTAACCACTATCGCTGCAGCGGGAACGGTGGCCATGACCTATCTGCTGACGGGCAAATTCGTCTCCTTGGAGATGGGTGGGGAAAAGCCAGAGGTGACATTGATGACCCCGGACGAGGTGGCAACCTTGATCCGGGAGCGGGCGCACAAAGGTGCCGAAGAGTTGGTCGAGATCGAGATCGCGGGAGGTGAGAGCAATGGCTAAGAAGGACGGGGTATTCCCGGCATTTAGCCTCATCTACGGTATAGTGGCCATCCCCTACAACTTTCTCGTTGGGTTCGTGGTGGGCTTGTCCGCACCGGTGGCTGCCATTGCCGCCATGGTGCTCGGCGTCCGCTTTTTCACTGGCAAGATGCCCTTCTTGAGGCTCGGCGGAGAGGCAGACGAGGAGCGACGGCTGGAGCTGGAGCTGGTAGAGCAAGAGCTGGCACGCGACCTCTTTGAGGCCGAGAAAGCTCGGATCATGGAGGATCTGGGGAGCTTTCGCGACGAGATGAAAGCGCTGATGGAGGAATCCAAAGCTGCAGCTGACAAGACGTCGGGTGCAGAGGCTGTTGAGGCTGACTAGACCCAACCAAGTTCGCACTTGAGTAGTTCCGGGTCGCCCCTCGCCAAGAGCGGGGGGCGACTTTGCGCATAGACGGTGCGGGTGGAAACAGGGGAACAGAAGTTCTAATTGAGAAGCCTGGTTTTTGACACGGCGCCCCCGGCATGCTATAATCGGATCGCTCTAAGATGCACCTGCTGGAACCAGCAGGAAGGCACTGTACGGCAACCGAAAACCCGGTTTGCCCACGGAGGTTCGCAACTGTGGCAAAGAGTCAGACAAAAGCTAGTTACGAGGTCGCCGATATCCAAGTGCTGGAGGGCCTGGAGGCAGTCCGTCGCCGGCCTGGCATGTATATTGGCTCGACCGACGTCCGTGGCCTGCACCACTTGGTGCACGAGGTGGTGGACAACAGCGTCGACGAGGCACTGTCAGGCTATTGCGATCTGATCGAGATTACGATAAATCCCGACAACTCGGTGACGGTGGTAGATAATGGGCGCGGCATCCCCGTAGGTCCGCATCATACGCAGAAGAAACCTGATGGCACGCCGATGGACGCGCTGGAGGTAGTGCACACCATCCTCCACGCCGGGGGCAAGTTCGGCGGCTCGGGGTACAAGGTCGCCTCAGGGCTGCACGGTGTCGGTGTTTCAGCAGTCAATGCCCTGTCGGCTTGGCTGGAGGTCGAGGTACACCGGGATGGCAAGGTCTACAGCCAGCGCTATGAACAGGGGCGCCCGGTCACGCCTGTGGAGAGCAAGGGCAAGACCAAAGCCAGCGATACCGGCACAATCACCACCTTCATGGCTGACTCGGAGATCTTTAGCAACCTGGACTTCAAGTATGACGTGCTGATGCAGCGTTTCCGTGAGATGGCCTTCCTCACCAGGGGCCTGACCATCCGCTTTGTGGACAACCGGGAAGTACGGGGCAAGCCGCGTGAGCGGGAGATGACCTTCTACTTTGAGGGGGGCATCGCCTCGTTCGTCCGCTACCTGAACAAGAATCGATCAACACTGCACGCACCAGTCTATGTCGAAAAGCAGGTCAACGGTACCATGGTGGAGGCAGCTATCCAGTTCACCGATGGGTACGCCGAGTCTGTGTTCGCCTTTGCCAACAACATTAACACGGTGGACGGTGGCACCCACCTGACCGGCTTTCGCTCAGCGCTAACCCGCTCCCTGAACGATTACGCCCGCAGCAAGAATTTGCTCAAAGATAAGGAATCGAACTTTACCGGAGAGGACACACGCCAGGGCCTGACCGCAGTGTTGAGCGTCAAGATGACCGACCCCCAGTTTGAGAGCCAGACAAAGGGCAAGCTGGGCAACGCCGAAGTGCGGGGACATGTGGAGTCGGTAGTGAGCGAAGCGCTGTCCGAGTTCCTGGAGAATAACACACGCGACGCCAAGGGCATCGTCAAGAAGTGCATCACCTCATCACGGGCGCGGGAGGCCGCGCGCAAGGCCCGCGATTTGATCATCCGCAAGAGCGCGCTGGAGAGTATGACGCTGCCGGGAAAGCTGGCCGATTGCTCGGAGCGCGATGCAGCCAAGACCGAACTCTTTATCGTAGAGGGTGACAGCGCCGGGGGCAGCGCCAAGCAGGGGCGAGACCGACGCTTCCAGGCGATCCTGCCACTGCGCGGCAAGATCCTCAACGTGGAAAAAGCTCGGCTGGACCGGATCCTGAACAACCGGGAGATCAAGGCGATCATCACCGCGCTGGGCACCGGGATCGGTTCGCAGTTCGCGCTGGAAGGCTTGCGTTATGGGCGCGTGGTCGTGATGACTGACGCCGACGTGGATGGGAGCCACATCCGCACGCTGCTGCTGACCTTCTTCTACCGGTATATGGAGCCGCTGATCGAGAACGGGCACATGTTCATCGCACAGCCCCCCCTGTACCGCATCGATGTCGGTCGGGATCAGCAGTACGTGTACACAGAGGATGAACGGGAGCAGGTGCTCAAAAAGCTTAAGGGCAAGAAGGCAGAGTTGCAGCGCTACAAG
>JASFLR010000449.1:0-3906 GCA_050117995.1 Anaerolineae bacterium | reverse complement strand
GTCTTGCCAGGTCGATGGCCTGGTGGGCAGTGTTGAAATCCCCACATACAACCAGGCGATGACCGTCCGCTCGAAGGCTGTTGCAGTGAGCCAGCAGAGCATCGTAGAACTCGAGCTTGTAGGCGACGCGTTCATGTCCGCGCTGCCCACTCGGGAAGTAGGCATTCACTAGCGTGAAACCAGCGTGTTCGGTAATCAGGGTCCTGCCCTCGACGTCGAACCGAGAGTGTCCGAATCCTACATGCACGGCCTGTGGCTCCTGTCGAGAGAACGTTGCCACACCACTGTACCCTCTACGTTCTGCAGAGGCCCAGTAGCTAGTGTGATTGGGCGGCTCTAGCATGTCACCTGTCAGCTGGTCAGGGTGGATGCGCGTTTCCTGGAGACAGAGCAGGTCTGGGTCATAGGCATCGAGCCAGTCCCAGAACCCCTTGCGGATCGCGGCGCGGATGCCGTTGACGTTCCACGATGCGAGTCTCACCGTCATTGGCCACCGCCGATCACGTGTACGACACGAACCTGGTCACCGTCTGACACACGGTGGTTCGCGTACTCGTCAGGAGGAACCAGCTTCCCGTTTCGTGACACCACGAGATGGGAGTGGGAGAATCCGCATGCTTGGAGCAGATCCTCCACAGTCATGCCCTCTTGCCAAGGTATGTCCCATTTGTCATTGACGCGAACCATCAGTTTTTTCCTCAGGGCGCGGTGTCAAGTGGCGCTCGTCGACGTGCTTTACCAAAGCCACAGTATAAGGCGCAGAGCCCGTGGTGTCGGCTCTGCGCCAGTATGCTGCCAAATGCTGGTGGAACTATCCCTGTCCGTTGGTGTGCGTTTTCACCACCTCGACCACGTCAGGGAAGTCGATGCCCAGTTCCTGGATCGTGTCGAGGGTTGGAATGCCGTTTGCATCCCAGCCGCGGCGCTCGTAGACGGCATCGATCAGTTTGTCGTATTGCTCCTCTCGGTAGCGACGCAGGGCCTTTCGCTTCTCTGTGGTGCTCATGCCCTCGGGATCGATGCCCACAAGGTCACTCAACTGCTGATCATATCGTTCTGCGCGGCTCTCGTATTCGATGTCAGTGACTGGACCGGCTGAGCGATAGGGAATCACATCGTGTTCTCGAGTGCCAAAGCCCATCTTGAGATTAAAGACCCGCTGAAAGTTGTATACTACCTCTGACATGCGGACAAGGTCTTCGCCGGTCTTGATATCGTCGCGACCAGTGACGCCCCGGAACAGCTCTACGTAGTTCTGCACATGTTCTGGCACCTTGGCGGCATCCATACCTGAGTAGCTGGTTTGATTGTCAGCAGGCTCCACGTCGTTCCAGGGCAGCTTGCAAAGTCCCATCAATCCGAACCATGTACGCCACATGGGGAAGTAGTGGAGTGCTTCCGCCTTGTCCTCAAAGGTCGGGATCTGGTTGTTGACCGCATCCATAAAGATGAGCCACGCCTCGTCGTGCTGCGGGCCCTTGTTCGCCAGTCCGTAGCCCCCTTGCTGAGCCAGAGATTCCTTGGTCACATACTCGCTGTACTCCAGCCCCTTGGCCTCCATGCCGATGTCTTGGAGGAATTTCGGATCGGCGCCATAGTCAGATGCAAAGATTGCCTTCATGCGGCGAATGCCCTGACCAAGGATGGCTCCGAATCCCTCGCCGCGGCCAATTTGGTGCAATACCTTGAGCATGGCGTCGCCGTTGCCAAAGTTCAACTCCAGACCCGACGTCACCTCGGTGTTGATCAGTCCCTCCTCGAAACACTCCATGGCGAATGCCATCGATGTTCCGAACGAAATCGTGTCTATACCGTACGTATCGCAGTAGAAGTTGGCCTCCAATACGGCATGAGGATCCCAGATACCGCAGTTTGCTCCGATGCCCGCCACAGTCTCATACTCGGGACCATCGACAGTCACAGTCTGGCCCTTGTAGGGTCCGCTGCGCAGCTCCAACTCCTTGGCGAATTTAGCGCAGGCCAGTGTGCATCCGTACCAGCATCCGTCAGGGGACGAATAGTCAAAGTGCTTCTGAAAGTTGGGCGAGTAGATCTTTTCGGCTTCCGGATGCGCACCATAGCGGAAGTTGTGCACTGGAAGGATGTCGTAGTCATTCATGATCTTGGTCAGGTGGTTGGTGCCATCCTTGCGCATCTCGAACATGATCGGGTCACGCTCGTATATCTCGCGATGCATCTTGGCTCCAGTATCTTGGATGCCTTTGAGGTCTTGAGGTGTGTTGCTATCACCCTTGAGCCCGACGTACTTGACCACCAGTGCTTTGACCTTCTTCTTGCGGAGGACCGTGCCAATACCCCCGCGCCCGGCTTGCTTCAAGCGGGCAACCTGTCTGCGCGGGTCGTAGAAGCTGAAGTTGAGACAGCCCATGAGTGCGTGCTCGGCACCGACTCCGGCAGACACGGAGGTCACTGCCTGACGCTCACCGGGCTTGGAGGCAAAGAGCGCAGCCATCTCCTCAGCCAATATGTGGCTGTTGACCGACTCTTCCGGCGCTGCGATGATCTGTACTTTCCCCGCGTTGCCGTCAACAAAGACGATCACTTCTTCCTCGGCGATGCCTTGTACCTCGATGGCATCAAAGCCGGCAAACTTGAGCAACGGTCCAAAGTAACCGCCAACGTTGCTGTCCACAACAGTGTTCGTAAGCGGCGAAATTGACACCGCAATTGACTTGCCGGTGCCTGGGTATTGGGTGATACCTCCGATTGGCCCAGCAGAGATTACAATCTCATTCTCCGGGCTGTCCCACTTGGTATCGCCCGTGACAGCATTCCAGAGCAGCCACAGGTCAAAGCCCCGACCTCCGACAAAAGTTTTCTTCATCTTCTCGTCAACAGGGCGGGTGGCAATAGCATTATCAGAAACATTGACATAAAGCGTCTGGCCGGCATACCCCTTCTGTACGCCTTCAGGTTCGTAGCTGAATTCAGCCAGGACTCGATGCCCTGCCTCCAGCTCTGCAATGCGTTCCTTGCTGATTTCTGCGCTTCCCATTCTCCAACTCCTATTCAGCCAAGATTTCTATGGAAATCGCGCCGGTGGGGCATTCCTTGGCGCACAGGCCGCAGGAAATGCACTTGATGGGCTCAACATAGTCTTTATGGTAGTACATCGTCAGGGTGGGGCAAAAGCCCACGCAGGATAGACAGCCTACACAGTCCGCCTTCTTCAGTCGCACCACGCCAGCCTTGTCGCGATAGAGCGCGCCGGTGGGGCAGACATCGATGCAGTTCCCACATTGGTTGCAGACCGCCATACCCCATTCGGCATTGCCCAGACTGGTGATGCGGATGGAGGATAGGCCACGATTCATCTCTTTGTACCAGGCCTGAGAGCAGACATCCTCGCACAGGTGACAGCCGATGCACAACTCGTCGTCGGTGACCAGAACCTTCATTGTTCGTCCCCTTTCGTTTGCGGTTGACCAGACCAAAAACGCTCTCGCCGGTAGGGCGAGAGCGACATCTAGCCAGAATCCAGGGACCTGGCCCCATCGCCGTCCCGCCCAGCCGCAAGCTGGCCTGCAATGCCGAGGTTGACTTGGGTTCTCGGCAACTGCCTGGAGATTATACACGAAATGACGGGGAGCGTCAAACCGCAGGAGACCGGAAAAGTGCAAATAAAAAGGGACCGGGGTCAGAGCGCCCCGGTCCCCTGGCTTCGCTTCAAGGGAGGGATTGGCTATTCGGGCTCGGCAAGCGTGATCATCACGGAAGCATTGCCAGAGTCCTCCTCTGTGATCATGAGGTTTGCGCTTCGGCCATCCTTGGAATACTCCATCATCCAGAATCCGGGCGAAGCTTCAGCGCTTACCTCGGTCCATCCATTGTTGGGCATCTCTTCCTGATAGAAGGCAAACACCGATTCAGGGCCAAGCTCCGAGG
>JASFLR010000448.1:0-3916 GCA_050117995.1 Anaerolineae bacterium | reverse complement strand
CGCCCAGGAGATGAGGGGGTTTCTGAAAGGCATCGATACTGAAGTTGAACGGGAGCCCGACAGACTATGAACGTCGTCGATTCCAGCGGCTGGCTCGAGTACTTGGCGGATGGCCCAAATGCGGACTTTTTTGCCCCTGCGATAGAAGCCACAGACGAACTCGTAGTTCCCACGCTGAGCCTGTACGAGGTATTCAAGAAAGTACTCCAGCAGCGGGGAGAAGGCCATGCGCTGCAAGCAGTAGCGCTCATGGTCCAGGGACGAGTCGTTGACCTGGATGTGGATCTGGCACTGAGTGCGGCAAAGGTATCGGCTGAACTCAAGCTGCCGATGGCGGACAGCGTGATGCTGGCAACGGCACGAGCCCATGAGGCGATCTTGTGGACGCAAGATGCAGATTTTGACGGGCTCACGGGCGTGCGGTACATCGCAAGGAGCTAGAACCCTCCCTCGCTCAGGTCCTTCCAGTCGGGATTCATGGCATTCACAAGGCTGTCCTTTTTCTCTCGACGCCACTTCTTGATCTCTTTTTCTCTCGTGATGGCGGCGTGCACGTCGTGGGTGGATTCATAGTAGACGAGCTTGTCGACGTTTGTACCTCTGTGTGAACCCAGGGACAAGCTTGCGCTTGTGTTGGTAGACGCGTCGCCTGAGATCGTTGGTCATGCCGACGTACATGACTTTGTTGTTCCTGTTGGTGAGAAGGTAGACATAGTATTGATGCTGCCTCGGCATGGAGTTACTCCCTACGTGGAGATTTCTCGTCGCTACGCTCCTCGAAATGACAGCGGTACTGGGCCTCGGTGAGATTCGTAGTCGCTGCACTCCCCGAAATGAGAGGTGATGTGCTAGGGCGTGGCTCCGCCACCGAGGAGGATGGGGAGCAGCCAGGTGAGGACGATCCAGAGGGCGACGGCGATGGCGACGATGATCCACATGCGACGCTGCACGGCGGCTGGATCCTTTTTCTTTTTAGGAGGCTTGGGCTTGGGCAGCTCCTGATCGCACCTCCAGCAGACGGTGCGGTCCTCCGGGTTGTAGACTCCGCAGTTTGGACAGTCCATGAGCAAACCTCCGTTCAGGTTGGGGATATTATAGCGGAAAAGCGAACTGGTGTCTAGCAGAGATTTCTCCCTGCGGCTGAAATGGCAGGTGGTACTGGGGGCGGGGTACCGGCGGTGACTGTACGAGGGGAGACGCTTTCGACAAGCTCGGAACGCCTCCGTTGGCACATCCGCAAGTGGCAGGAATATGGCTGGCGCCCGTCCAAGCGACGGCGCTACTGGAACACGGTGGAGATTTCTCGTCGCTGCGCTCCTCGAAATGACAGTAATGCTGAAGGCGGGGCACCGTGCAAACATCTGCGATGCCCCGCCCTTTCAAATCGCGATTCAGTCTCCTTGCCAGCGGAGCACCGGCTGCCGGGCAGCGCGGACTTCGTCCAACCGGCGGACGGGGGCGCTGTGTGGCGCCTCGTGCAGCACCTCCGGATCGGTCACGGCCTCGCCGCGGATGGCGCGGAGTGCTGCGGCAAAGGCGTCGAGCGTCTCCTTGCTCTCGGTCTCGGTGGGCTCGATCATGAGCGCCTCGGGCACGATCAGGGGGAAGTAGTTGGTTGGCGGGTGGAATCCATAGTCGATGAGGCGCTTGGCGATATCGAGAGCGTGGACATCGGGCGCATCGGGTATGATGCCCTTGGCCACAAACTCGTGCATGTGGGTACGGTCGTGAGAGATGGGATAGAGGCCCTGCACCTGGCTCTTGAGGTAGTTGGCGTTGAGCACGGCCATCTCGCTCACCTCGCGCAGCCCGGCGGCGCCAAGCATGCGGATGTAGGTATAGGCCCGCACGAGCACGCCAAAGTTGCCGTAGAAGGCCTTGACCCGGCCAATGCTCTTCTCCGGCATGGCAAGGTGGAAGCAGACGGCATCGGCGGCGATCTCATCGTCAGCGCAGTCACAGCCGCAGCCACAATCATCTTCGTCGCAGTGACACATCACCGCCAGGGGACCGGGCAGGAAGGGAGCCAGCGCCTCGGATACGCCAACGGCACCGACACCAGGACCTCCGCCACCGTGGGGGGTGGAGAAGGTCTTGTGTAGGTTATAGTGCATGACGTCAAAGCCCAGCTCGCCGGGCTTGGCGATGCCCAAGAGCGCGTTGAAATTGGCCCCATCACCGTATACGAGGCCACCACAGTCGTGGATCAGGTCGATCACGTCCTGTAGATGCTCCTCAAAGAGGCCCAGGGTGTTGGGATTGGTGAGCATGAGACCGCAGACGGTGTCTCCGCAGACGGTGCGCAATGCCTCGAGGTCGACGTTGCCACGATCGTCGGACGGGACCTCGACGACCTCCAGGCCAGCCATGCCAGTGGTGGCGGGGTTGGTGCCGTGGGCGCTGTCGGGGACGATGATGCGAACGCGCTGCGGCTCGCCCCGGTCCAGATGGTAGGCGCGCATCATGAGCACGCCAGTCAGCTCGCCATGGGCGCCGGCTGAAGGCTGCAGGGTGACGGCAGAGAAACCGGCAATCTCGGCCAACATCTCCTGGAGCTCATACAGGAGCAACAAGTTGCCCTGGACAGTATGCACATCCTGGTAGGGATGGGTGTGGGCAAAACCTGGCAGCCGAGCAGCGGCCTCGTTTACTTTGGGGTTGTACTTCATGGTGCACGAGCCCAAAGGATAGAAGCCGATGTCGATGGCCCAGTTGAGCTGGCTGAGCCGGACGTAGTGGCGCATGAGGGTCAGCTCATCCACCTCGGGCAGATCGATCCCGTCACGGAGCATGGAAGCAGGGGGCAACTCGGCTTGCGGCACATCGAGGGCGGGAAGGGTGGTAGCGTTACGACCCGGCTTGCTCAGCTCGTAGATCACAGGCTCTGCACCGGCACAGCGCACGCCAAAGTCAGCCTTCATGACGCCACCTCCTCAACGGCCTCGGACAAAGCATCAGCCAGGGCTTTGATCTCCTCCTTGCTGATCACCTCGGTCACGCAGATGAGCATATGATCCTCCAGGTGAGGATAGTCCTTGCCCAGATCGTAGCCGCCGATGATGCCCCACTCGGCAAGCAGGTAGTCGTTGATCGCCTTGACCGGCGCGGGGCAGCGAACGACGAATTCTTTGAAGAACGGCTTCTGGCCCACGACCTGGAAGCCATCCAGGGCAGCAATGCGGCTGGCGGCATAATGGGCCTTGTGATAGCAAAGCTCGGCCAGTTTGCGCATGCCTGTAGGTCCCAGAGCGGCCAGGTGCACTGATGTAGCCAGAGCACATAGGGCCTGGTTGGTGCAGATGTTGGAGGTGGCTCGCTCGCGGCGGATGTGCTGCTCGCGCGTAGAGAGCGTAAGCACGAAGCCACGCCGTCCCTCAGTATCCACCGTCTCGCCGACCAACCGCCCGGCCATCTTGCGAACGTGCTTCTCGCGGCAGGCAAAGAGGCCCAAATAGGGACCGCCGTAGTTCAGGCCGTTGCCCAGGGCCTGGCCCTCGCCCACGACAATATCAGCCCCGTAGTCGCCCGGTGGTTTTAGCATACCCAGGCTGATGGGATCGGTCACGACGATGAGGAGCGCACGGACGGCCTGGACCTTTTCGGCCAGCCCCTCCAGATCCTCGATCTCCCCGAAAAAGCTGGGGCTCTGGACGACGAAGCAGGCAGTGTCCTTGTCTAGCAGGGCGGCGAGGTCATTCAGGTCCGCCGTCAGGTCGTCATCACCGACGATGTCGAGATCCATGCCCTGGACATAGGTGCGGATGACAGCGCGATATTCCGGATGAACCCCCGGGGAGAGGATCACGCGCTTGCGCTTGCCGCGGGCCACATTCAGGGCCATGACAACAGCTTCGGCGGTGGAGGTCGCGCCATCATAGTGCGAGGCGTTGGCTACCTCCATACCGGTGAGGGAGCA
>JASFLR010000447.1:0-3925 GCA_050117995.1 Anaerolineae bacterium | reverse complement strand
GTCCGAGGCGCCAACGTGCACCGGTTCCGGCACACCTTCGCCATCCAGCTGTTGCGCAACGGGGGCAACATCTTTGCCTTGAAGCGGATGCTGGGCCATTCCAGCCTGAAGATGGTCGACGTCTATCTCGACATTGCGCAGGCCGACGTTGAGTCGGCGCACCAGCAAGCCAGCCCTGTCACGAACTGGGGCCTGTAGCGTTGATAACTTGTGCTGCCGGATAGCCGGTGGGGGAACCGGTGGTCCAGCGTTCAATTGCGCATGCATAGGCGTCCTGCAGAGTACAGTATCGGTACCTGGTCGGGACAAGAGCGCGCGTCGCGCTCCAGCGATGTCGTGTGTCCATTCAGCATGCCGCGAGTTGCGCCCAAAGGGTACGGTACCATGGTACTATGCCCATGCCGTAGAGGGCCGCCGCCCCTGCCAAGCAAGGAGGACCATGCGCTCTGAGCGGGTTCGAGGCACGAGGGACAGCGACTCCCACCGTTCTGCCAAACTTGTCGAGACAGAACGGATGTGCTATAGTCAGAGCTGCCCACCGCCAGTAATCATCAGCTCTCGTCCGAGTTCGCCTACCTTACCGAGACGGGGTAGGATTGCGTCAGCGAGCGGCACTTGTGAAGATGCGCGAGTCTAAATGCAGGAGACAAGGTACCCAAGTGGGAGACATCAGGCAATGAGTGACGCGCCGGAGTACCTGACGTCGCAGGAGCGGGCCGTGCTGGCGCTGTGGCTGCTGATCCAGGTCCCGATGTCGATGCGAGAGATCTCCGAGAGATGCGGCATGCAGATGGCGGGAGCGTGGAAGGTGCTCAATCGCACTTCACGGGTGGTGCCATTCTATCGTGACGGGGGCAAATGGCGAATCTTGAGAATATCCTAGCAGGATACCTGGGTGGTGTAGAATGGGCCGTGAAGTGATGAGCGGCCCGTTTTTCTTGTGTAGGAGGAGTGTGCAGCATGTTTGAGGGGTTCCAGTTTACCGAGCTGTCCTACTTTCTGATCCTGGCCGTGATCCCGGGCATTGTCGAGACGGCAAAGAAGTGGGAGTGGGTCGCTGCCGGCAACCGGCCCCTACTGCTGTCGCTGGTCCTGGCCTTCTTCTTCGTTGGCGTCGCCGAGGCGATGTCCCTGGGTCTCGTGCCCGAGGTCGTACTGCCCTGGGTGCGGATGGTGGTGATGACCATGGCCGGCGCGCTGTCGGTGTCCGGAAGCCATGACTTGATCAAGAAGTTCACGGGCAACGGCGGGAAGTGAACGGGGCCCGGCTGGTAGCAAGGAGGGTATGCCAACCAAAGCAGGCCGGCCCTGCCAATGGCGGGGTGCCCCTGGGTGGTCCGCGGGGATGTGCCCTACTGTGAGGAGCATGCCAAGCAGGTAGCGCGCGAGCGCGAGGCGGGACGGCCAAGTGCCGCCCGTCGTGGCTATGATGGCAACTGGCGCAAGCTGAGAGCGATGTTCCTGCGTCGACATCCACTGTGTGCCGATCCGTTTGGGAGGCACGGGGGGCGCCCGGTGGTGGCCACGGAGGTAGACCACATCCAGCCACTGAGCCGTGGCGGCGGGCACGAGTGGGACAACCTGCAAGCACTATGCAGGTCCTGCCATTCAAAGAAAACAGCGCGGGAAACCGGCTTCACGAGGGGGTAAGGGGGATCAAATCCCTGGGGCGTAGTTGCCCGAGACCGCCACGGAGGCCTTGCACGCGCGTGCGCAAGATAGGTATGGGGGGGTATGAGTGAAACGGCGGCCCATCTCTCCTGCACGTACCACTAAGAAGACCTAATCAAAGTCACGACTAGCCTCCAACTTATCCGCCTCAAGGCAGACAACTCGTGACTGAATCGATCAGTGCTGGGGTACGTTGTTAGCTGAGTGGTTACTCCAAGGAATGCTTCACCAGTTGCAGATATCGGCTCTCAATCGCTGCAATCATCTCCTGCACGGTGAACCCCTCTTCCAGACGACTCCTACCCTGCTGTCCCATTGCTTTTGCGTGCGCAGGTGTGTTCAGCAAGTGGCTGACTCTGCTGGCCCACGCTGTTGTGTCACCGGGTGGCACCATGAAGCCGGTTAGGCCATCTACGACGATCTCCGGGCAGCCGTTCACAGCAGTTGCCACGACCGGTCGGGACCAAGCCATCGCTTCCAGTAATGCGTAGGGAGTACCCTCCCATCTGGAGGTGAGAGTCACCACGTCTGCAGCGCCGATAATGCGGAAGCCGTCGGGTTGCCATCCCAGCCAGCGTAGAGACTTTTCCAGACCTAGCTCACGGATGCGGCCTGTGACCGCATCTCTCAGTGGCCCATCGCCAACGAGTGCAAACTGAGTAGTCGGGCACTGACTGACTACTTGCGCTGCTCCCTCCACGAAGGCAATCGGATCCTTCTGCGCGCTCAATCGCCCCACCTGCATAACCAGGGGAGCAGCCGCATCCAGTCCCAGACTCTGACGCAAATCTGCGATATCAATAGGCTCTTCGAACGGAGCCAAGTCAATGCCATTGTGGATTGTCGTCACTTTGCGCGACGGGATTCCCCATTCGATTAGGCGTCTTCGGTCCGACTCGTTGACTGAAATGACTGCACTGGTGATCAGTGCGAAGAGCCGTTCGATCAGTCTGTATGGCCCATGCCAGCGAACACGTCGAATGTCGATTGTCTGGGGAGTATAGAGGATGACTCGGGCTCCTGCAGTCCAGGCCAGCAGTCGACCCAGTAGGCCGGCTTCCTGACTGTGGATGTGAACAAGATCGAAGCCTCCGTTTCGGATCAAGCGGACGAACGCCACAATTGCCTCGGATCCCCAGGCCAGTTTGCGCACGGGGAGTGGCACCACGTTGACCCCGGCCCGCTTGAAGGCATCAATGCTCTCCTTTAGGTTCTCTGGCATAACAACGGTAAGCTGAAAATCGCGCCGATCGAGCCCTTGGGCCAACGAAAGCACGTGTCTGGTCTGTCCGCTCGGTTGTGGTTCATAGTAGAGGAGCAAAATCCTCAAACGCTATCCCCCAGTGTCGCTGCCTCTGGCGAGGCGACAAACCAGTGACGGACTGCAGTGTGGTCAACGCGCCAGCGAGTGCGCAGTTGCCGTCTCTTGGCTCGAGCCGAAGGCAGTTCGCCGATCAGGTCCACCAATCCAAGCAATGCTCGGGGTCTTGTGATGGTCATGTAAGCCAGTCGCGGGATCTCGGCTGCCAGAATTAGGGGAAGGTCATGCAGAAGATGAGCGACGCTGTCGTTCTTGACGACCATCAGATACCGGTTACGCAACGTCAGCCTCGGCCCTTGGCTACTCTTGGTGGCCCGTCCTTGTTTCTTCAGTGTATCTCCCCAACCCCGGTCGTGGTTTGCGACGGCACGCGGCGCGTAGACACAGCGCCACCCTAGCAACTGAGCGCGCCAGGCAAGATCGGCATCCTCATAGTAGGCAAAGAAGCTCTCATCAAAACATTCCTCGCCCACAGCTAGATCTCGAAGCATCGTCCGCCGATACAGCGCCGCAGCGCCGCAAGCGCCAAAGACGTCCGGCAGCGTATCATACTGCCCGGTGTCAGGCTCACCCTGACCGCGATCAAAGGGGCGACGACGCCGGTCGATAAAGAGCCCGGTCGAATCCAAGAGCTTTGGGTTTTGTGCCTGGAGAAGCTTCGGCGCGACGCCTCCTATACTCTCGTCATCAGCGATGGCCTGAACTAGCTGCGTGACAAAGTTCTCGTTTGCTATGACGTCCGGGTTCAATGAAAGGATGAAATCACCCTGGGTATGGCTGATTCCCCAATTCAGTGCTGCGGAGAACCCGAGATTGTCAGAAAATGTCCACAAGCTCACGCCCGGATAGGAATCAGCAACCCGCCTGGGTGACCCGTCTTGCGAACCGTTGTCTACAACTGTGATATCCAGCTTGGCATAATCTTGCGCTAGC
>JASFLR010000446.1:0-3929 GCA_050117995.1 Anaerolineae bacterium | reverse complement strand
CAGGGGGCGACCGGCGAGCTTGAGGGCCAGCCGGGCGATACCCTCAGAGTAATCACCAATGCGCTCCAACTCGGCGGCAATATTCGAGACCGATAGGATGGCGCGCAGATCGCCGGCCATTGGCTGCTGGGTGGCGATCAATACCAGGCACTTTTCGTCGATGTCGTACTGGAAGGAGTTGATCTCATCATCATAGTCGATGACCCACTGGGCCATCTCTTCATCCTGTTTGGCTAACGCCTGAATGGCAGAGTTGATGGAATCGGCCACCATCTGGCCCATCTCCAGCAGGTCCTCCAATAGCTCGCGGATCTGTTCCTGAAAGACTTGTCGCACCATGATTGCCTCTTTGCTAGTAGTGAATGTGCACGGGGGTGCCGATCTCAGCCCATTCGTAGATGGTCCGTGCCGCCTGAGTGCTAAGAATGACACAGCCGTAGGAAGCCTTCTGGCCGAGAAGCCCCGCCCACATAACCGTCCCATCTGGCCGGATCGGCAGAGCATGGATGCCATTCTCGATTCGCCCTACGTTGTAGATGCCCAGCCAATAGGGCATGTTCAGCTGCCAGATACTGGAGTAGGCCATGGGAATCTTGCTCTGCACCCTAAAGCGGCCAACGGCTGTGTCGCGCCCAGGCAAGCCGGTCGAAGTCGGAAAATTGTAGACCAATTTATCGCCTACATAGGCATAGAAGCGCTGCGAAGAGATGTCAATCTCGATACGCTTGGGCGGGAAGAGAATATACATGACCTCGTCGTAGTGGGTCTTGGCCTCTTGATCGCCGGGTTGCAGGGCCAGTGCCGTCTCCAGATCGGTCCGGGCCTTCTCGAGTTCGTTCTGCCCCTGCCAGTCTACCCCCCTCTGGCGGTACGCTGTGGCCAGTAGTTCGGTCAACTCTAGGTCATCGGGCGCCCGGTCGCGCGCTTTGGTCAGGGCCTGGATGGCATCGGTCCACTCGCCAGCCTCCAGAGCTGCCTGGCCCTGGCTGCGGTAGGCCTCGATCACCCAGGCAGCCAGGTCTGCATAATCGGGCAGCAATTCGTGGGCCTCGGCAAGGAACAGGACAGCCGCAGACCATTCTCTGGAGTTGAGAGCGCTGCGACCCTCCAGGTAGAGCTGTGAAACCCTGTACAGCAGTCGGGCGTCCTCGTCCGCCGGGTCGAGGTTAACTGCCTCATCGAATTGGGCAAGCGCGCTTTCGATCTCGCCCTTCTCCACCAAGGCCCTGCCATACTTGACGTGGGCCGCCAGGGCTGCCTGCTGCACGTCCTCGCCCAAGGGATCGATGTTGCGCATGATAGCCACGAGTTCCAGGGCACGGTCCCAGTCCTGCTGATCGAGGGCGGCCTGCAACTGGGGATCGAACTGCGCTGCACGCTGGTCCGGGGCTAGTGTCGGCATGGGCGTCACGATGGGTGTCGCCGTCGGCAATAACCTCGCCAGGCTGTTTTCGACAGGTCCCCAGAAGAGCAGGACAGCCAGAGCAAGCAGGGCGAGCAGTACCAGGGAACCCAGGAACCAGAGGCTCCTCCGTCCGGTCGAGGGCTTGCGGACTGGGGGCGGAGGTACGGTTATTGGCTGCAGCCGCGCCAGCTCGGCATTGGCTTGAGCGTGGTCAGGTTCCAGGGTGAGAACGTGCTGCAGAAGGGCCATCCGCTCGCGCGGGTTCTCGGTGAGCCAGGCCAACTGCAGCCAGGCATCGACCAGGCCGGGATCCGCCTGCACGGAGGCTCGCAGCAAGACACGGGCCTCATCCAGGTTTCCCTGACGGGCCAGGACTCTGGCAGCCTCGAATCGGGTCTGAGCTTCTGTTGTGGGCTCTGCGCCATCGCGAAATCGGTGCAGGCCCTGCTTCTCCCTGGACATGCTCAATGGCAGAACTCCTCTTCGGGCACTATTATAGCACCAATCGCGTCGGTCCGCAATGGTGTTTGGTCGCCTGGTCGCCTTCCTTTGCGATGAACCTTAAAGTAGGGTATAATACCACGCAATGTGCGGGGCCGGGGGGTCCCAGGCGTTGGAGGGCGGCTTGAGAGCACTCATCACGGGCATTTCCGGCTTCGTGGGTAGTTATCTGGCCGAATACTTGCTGGAAGCTACAGATTGGCAAGTCGCGGGCACGGTATTCGGACCATACGGCAATATTGCTGACCTGTGTGGCCAGTTGGAGCTCTATCCGGCTGAGCTATCGCGGGTCGATGTCGTGACTTTTATCCTGGAACAGGCCCGTCCAGATGCCATTTTTCATCTGGCAGCCCAGCCGCTCGTCTCCACCTCCCGACGCGATCCGTGGGGCACGCTGGAAACCAACATACGCATGCAGCTCAGCATCCTGGAGGGTGTGGCGCGGGTCGTGCCCGATTGCCGGGTGCTGGTGGTTGGTTCCAGTGAGGAATACGGGATGGTCTCGCCGGACGATCTGCCGGTAGACGAAGACACACCTTTGCGCCCCCTGAATCCGTACGCTCTGAGCAAGGTAGCTCAAGATCTGATGGGCCTGCAGTATCACCTGGTGCAAAAGCTGCATGTGGTGCGCGTGCGGCCATTTAACCACATTGGGCCACGACAGCGGCTTGGTTTCGTCGCTGCGGATTTTGCCAGCCAGATCGCAGCCGCTGAGCTTGGCCAGCAGGAGCCGATCATGGCCGTTGGCAACCTTGATGCCCGGCGTGATTTCAGCGATGTCCGGGATGTGGTGCAAGCCTACGCGGCGCTTGTCCAGCACGGCGTGCCGGGTCAGGTGTACAATGTAGGCGCGGGGGAATCCCACTCGATCCAGGAGATCCTGGATACGCTGCTGTCCATGAGTCGGGTGGCGATCGAGGTGCGCCAGGATCTCGACCGGATGCGGCCGTCCGAGACGCCCGACATCGTGTGCGACGCCACCCGGATACGCGACCTGTGCGGATGGCGAACGACGATCCCGCTGGCCCAGAGCCTGCGAGATGTCTTGGACTATTGGCGGCAGGAGAAAGCCGCCGCATGAGCATGTGGCGCCAAAACCGAAGTATAGGATAGAGTGTAGATGACGAAAACGGCTCTCATAACCGGTATTACAGGACAGGATGGCTCGTATTTGGCCGAGTTCTTGCTCGAGCAGGGATATCGCGTAGTGGGCATGATACGCCGCTCCAGCACGGTGACCTTTGGACGGATCGAGCACATCCAGGATAGGATCACGTTGGCGCACGGGGACCTGCTGGATCAGACCTCGCTGAACGATATCATGGGCGAGTACAAACCTGACGAGATCTATAACCTGGCAGCGCAGAGCTTTGTGCCAGTCTCGTGGAAGCAGCCGGTCCTCACCGGCGAGTTCACAGCGCTGGGGGTCACGAGGGTGTTGGAGGCTATGCGCAGCATGGCGCCGGAGGCCCGCTTTTACCAGGCTTCGAGCAGCGAGATGTTTGGCAAGGTTCGGGAAGTGCCGCAGAACGAACAGACCCCCTTCTACCCACGGAGCCCGTACGGAGTGGCCAAGGTCTACGGCCATTGGATTACGATCAACTACCGGGAGAGCTACGATCTATTTGCCTGTTCAGGGATTCTATTCAACCATGAGAGCCCGCGCCGGGGTCTCGAATTTGTAACGCGAAAGGTTACACACGGAGTCGCCCAGATCAAGCTGGGGTTGGCGCAGGAACTGCACCTTGGGAACCTGGAATCGCGTCGCGATTGGGGCTTTGCAGGCGACTATGTCAAAGCGATGTGGATGATGCTGCAACAGGACCATCCGGATGACTATGTAGTAGGCATGGGGGAAACGCACTCGGTGCGCGAACTGTGCAGAGTCGCCTTTGACTATGCGGGCCTAGATTGGGAGGAACACGTGGTCAGCGACCCGGCTTTCTATCGGCCTGCCGAGGTGGATCTGCTGGTGAGCGATCCGAGCAAGGCACGGAAAGAGCTGGGGTGGGAGGCAGAGGTC
>JASFLR010000445.1:0-3930 GCA_050117995.1 Anaerolineae bacterium | reverse complement strand
GCCGGGATTGCCGCGGCTGCCCCCATCGAATACCAGCACAATATCCGGTTGTGCGGACTGCTGCTCGCTGGCAGGCATCAACGCCATCTGCTCCCCGTGCGGGATCTGAGGATAGTAACGCGGCGGAAGTTTCCCTGCCGCCGCCAGGAGATCGAACAGGCGATCCCTGTCGGTTAGGCTCAGCTTGGCGATCGCCTCGGCGAGCCGGCGTACATCACCCATGCCTGCTCGCCGCCTATCCCGACGTCATCTCTGCGTAGAGGAACTCGAGGTTTGCCATGTGCAGCCGCTGCACCAGACCGCCCAGGGGGATGCGCGACCTGCCGCACTCCTCGATATCAATCGAGGCCAACTCCGAGCGGGGAAGCCCTTTGTCCACGATAGCCTTCACCCTCTTGCGGATCGTCCGAATGTAGGCGATGCTGGCATCCACCGACTCATCGATCTCGCCCCTTAGCAGCACTCCCCCATGCCCCTGGATCACATTCTCCAGGTTGAGGGCCTTGATCCCCCGCAGCGTCTTGATCATCTCGTCCGTGTCGCCCCGGACGATGAGCGGCACCGGCGTCAGAATATCGCTAGCGACCAGCACCTTGTCCTCACGAAGGTGCACCATCACCCCGTCGGGCGTGTGTCCTGGCGCGTGCAACAGGTGGATCGTCTTTTCGCCCAACCGCAGCAAGAGGTCGACGTCAAACACCAGTCCCGGAATACGCAGCTCCACATCGGCCAGGCTCGCCGTCTGAGCCTTCGCCTGGGCTAGGCTCTCCTCACCCACCTTGAGGAGGATGTCCCGGCACCGACGGTGCGAGATCAGCTCCGCCTCAGGGAACAGGTAACTTCCATAGACATGATCCGCGTGATGATGCGTGTTGATGACATACCGGACCCCCTTCGGGCACCGTCGCTGGGCAAACTCCCGGACATGTACAGTCTCTTCCGGGAAGGGCAGCGTGTCTATCACCACAGCCCCATCGGGCGTGATCACAACCGCAGCCGACACCTCGGCATACATCGAGCTGATAAACACAAAAACATCTTCCGTAACTCGTTCCCGTTGCATTTTGTCTCCCAGGGCTCTTGACTGGGCCTCAGCATATCACAAACCCAGGCGATTGTCAAGGCTATGCCGCATTCTCTGTCATATCCTGTCTATTCCATACCATTTTACACGCCACCTCCCTACCGGCTCCCCGGGCTCCATGCGTCCGCATTTCAGCCAACTTGACAAAACACTCCACCCCGGCTATCCTATCCGCAGAGGACCCGATGAGCGACGATTCCTGCCAGGGAAAGGACCCCACCATACTGCGCGAGCAGGCCTACGCCGACGACTCGCTGCTCGACATCCGGCGTCGCACCCACCAGCTCTACTCGGTGGACCCGGTGGATTTTGGCCAGTGGACGCTGGAGCGGCTTCCCTGGCGCGGCGGCGAGCGAGTGCTGGATGTGGGCTGCGGCCCTGGCGACCTGCTGCACGGGATGGCCCGTCATGACGACACGTGGGGCATGCTGGTCGGCTCTGACTTTTCTCCGGGCATGGCCGTCGAAGCCGCCCAGGCAGCGTCGGGATTGCCAGTACAGTTCCTCGTATCTGACGCCCAGGTCAACCCTTTTCTCGACAGCACCTTCGACGTGGTAATGGCTCGTCACATGCTCTACCACGTGCCCGACATCGACAGCGCAGTGGCAGAGGCCGCCCGAGTCCTCCGCCCTGGTGGCTATTTCCTGACCACCATGAACGGTGCCAACACCATGCCCGAGTATCTGGCACTCTGGGACAAGACAGCCGCGCGCTTTCCCTTCATAGGCAGGCCTGATAACCCAACTCGTCGCTTCTGCCTGGAGAACGCCCCGGCCTTCCTCGAGCCGCACTTCACCCGGACCGAGGTCTACACCTTGCCAGGTATGCTCCGCTTCCCAACTGCCCAACCCTTTATAGATTATTTTGCCAGTTCCCGCGCCCTCAGCATGCCTCCCGGTCATACAGAGGCCCAATGGCAGGCTGTGCTCGATTTCGTGCGCGCCGAGGCCGAGGCCATCATCGCCCAACAGGGCCACTTTGACGTGACCAAGATCACCGGCGCCGTCATCGGCGTCAAAGGGGACTGAACTTTGGGAGAACAGGTACCGGTGATGCCCGCCAGCCAGGAACCCACTCCCCGGAACGAGGCCCTCCGCCGGGCTCTGCCCATCGTGCTCATCCTTCTCGTCGCAGCCGTCCTGCGGTTCCGAGGCCTCAACTGGGATGAGGGGCACTGGCTCCACCCTGACGAGCGGCAGATCTTCTTCGTCGTATCCGATCTGGGCTGGCCCGAGTCCGCGGCCCAGGCACTCGTACCGGACAGCCCGCTCAACCCCCACTTTTTTGCTTACGGCTCCCTGCCCATCTACCTCCTGAAACTGGTCATCGCCGCGCTGAAACCATTGTGGCCTGCCCTGCGCGACGATGCCAACATGCATCTGATCGCCCGCCCCCTGGCTGCCCTCTTTGATCTGGCAACCATCTATCTCGTTTATCGCCTGGCGCGCCGGGTGCTACCCGACTCTTACGACCGGAGAAAGAAAGAGTGGATCGCGCTCCTCGCCGCGGCATTGGCCTGCTTTGCCGTCATCCACATACAGCTTGCCCATTTCTACACAGCCGACTCCCTCCTCACCTTCTTCATCACGCTTGCCCTCACCCTGGCGGCGGGCGTGACCGAGACCAGCGGGCGGCGCTACGACATGGCGCTGGGAGCGGTCCTGGGTCTTGCGCTCGCAACCAAGGTCAGCGCCGCCCCTCTGGTGTTGCCCATCGCCGTGGCCTACTATGCCGCAACTCCGCGCGCCGAGGCCAGCTCCATGGCACGCCACGCCTGGCACGCCCTGCGCCGCATGATCCCCATGCTCCTCGTAGCCGGTGCCTGCTTCCTCATCGTCCAACCCTATGCTATCCTGGACGCAAAGACGTTCCTCCATGACACTGGGCGCGAAGCGGGGATCGCTCGCGGCGTCGTGGATGTCCCCTACACGATCCAATACGCCGGTACGCTGCCGCTCCTCTACCCCATCTGGCAGACCGCCTTTTGGGGGCTGTCGCTGCCCCTGGGCCTCGTGGGATTGGCCGGGCTGGTCGCCCTCGTCGTCCGCTGGCTGCGCCGCGGCACGCGCTCCGAAGCTATCCTTCTGGCCTGGGCAGGACCCTACCTGATCCTTACCGGGATGCTCTACGCCAAGCACCTGCGCTACATGCTGCCGCTCGCGCCGGTGCTTTGCCTGCTGGCAGCCTGGCTGCTCGTCCAATCCGTTGACGGAAATCCCGCCCGTCCCCTGCTGCGCTCGTTGTCAGCCTTTGTCGCCATCCTGGCACTGCTGTCCGCAGTGGCCTACGCCCTCCTCTTCTCGTCCATGTACGCCTCGCCGCACCCGTGGATCTCGGCCTCAAAGTGGATCCACCACAATCTGCCAGCCGGAAGCAAACTGGCCATAGAGCATTGGGACCGCGCCCTGCCCCTGTCGCTTGATCTGGACGGCGCTCACCACAAAGCCGCGGACTATGTGCAGGTACGCCTTCCCCTATACCAAAAGCCAGACGAAGCTGACAAATGGGCCGCGATAGCCGCCGATCTAGCAGACAGCGACCATATCGTCATCGCCACCCGTCGGCTGTACGGCTCGATCCCCCGAGTGCCTGACCTATACCCGGTGGCGACTCGTTACTACGACATGCTCTTTGCCGGAGAGCTGGGGTTCCAACTCGAGCAGGAGTTCACCCGGGACCCGACCTGGCTCAACCCCAGAATCCCGCCGCTCGCCGGGGCCGCTCCGGCCCTGCTACGCCCTGATGAGAGTTTCGTCGTCTACGACCACCCGCGAGCGCTCATCTTCCACAACATCGAGTACCTGCCCGCCGACGAATTGCTGCGCCGTCTGGGCCTGGCAGACTGA
>JASFLR010000444.1:0-3945 GCA_050117995.1 Anaerolineae bacterium | reverse complement strand
GTCCCTGGCTGGAACCGCTTGCCCTTGAGGTCTTTGGCGGCAAGTACGACCCGGAGAATCTCCGCTGGCCCATCAATCTGCTCGCCGGTAACGAGCCGGCTACAGACATCCGGGACTGGGAGGCGATACGAACTTGGGTGAGCGAACTGGCGGCAAAGCTCGAGCCCGCTGTGCCTCCAAACCGGGAGATCTAGGCGCTCAGGATAGGTCGACCCCGCTCGATCGGTTCCTGCCCGCGACGACGCGCACCAGAACAGCGGCGCCGGCGACCAGCAGGCCAAGCCCCACCGCGTATCCGGCGCCGCCCCCAGTGACAAAAGTCGACCGGACGGCATGCCAGGGTAGCCACGAGCTCAGAGATAGCCCGAGCACGGTGAGAAAGCCGCCCGGGATCAGTGCCCACAGCTGCTCGCGGTCCCGGGCAAAGACTGCCAGGAAGGGCAAGGCGAGGGCCAGCACGACTGATGCAGAGATCAGGTCGTCGCTGACGAGCCCGGATGCTGCCAGCCCCACAGCTCCCGCAACGACCAGTAGGGGATAGGCCGGGATCAGGGCCCACCACCGCGCCCGGTCCCGGAGGAAGATGGCCAGGAAGGGCAGGGCAATCGCCAGCAGTACGTAGCAGGCGATAGCCTCGTTGCGCAGAAGATCGGTTGGGACCAGCGCGATCAACCCTGCCGTCGCCCCCAACAGGTAGGCCGCCAGGAGCATCGGCCCATCGGTACGATCGGCCAGGTACAGACCCAGGGCACCCAGCCCGGCGACCGACAGGAATCCCGCCCATACCCACGGGCTTGGCGCCACGGACCGGCTGATCAACAACAGCACCCCGGTGACAATCAGGACTCCGCCCACGAGTAGAATTCGCTTCTCAGCTTTCGATAGCATGCCCGGTACCCTCGTTTTCTCGTTCCTCGCCCTCGTTCAGGAGCGTCTACCGGCTCATAGGCGCAATGATAGCTCAATGCTTGGCTCACAAGTAGAGTTGGCCTGTCCTCAGTATAGCACACCGGCGCCAGGGGCGCATCGGTCATCTGGAGAATCTGGACATTGGCCAGGTGGGGAGTCTCCACGTCCGGCGAAAGGTGGTGATTCATACAGCCTGAAGGCGGCTTTCGTGGTATGATCTTGGGAAATCTGTGGGTGGGAGTTTATCGTGACAAGAAAACTGATTCTGGGTCTGTGGCTTGTACTTCTATTGCTCTTGGGTCTGGCAGCCTGCGGCGGACAGGAAGGCGAGGTGGGCACCACAGGTCCGGTGATCATTCCCTCTGCCGGCCAGACCGATATCGCCCCCAGCCCGACGGCTACGGCAAAGCCCGCCGCCAGCGCAAGCCCGTCGCCTACACCGATGCCGACTCTGCCGCCCACGGCTCTTCCCAGTGTCACGACGGAACCCTCGCCCACACCCGAGCCGGCGACTGAGACCTCTACCGCTACCCTTACTGCATCGCCAATGCCCCAGCCTTCAGCGACGTCTACCCAGGAGGCCGCATTGGAGCTGGACAGCATGCGCCTAGAACTGCAGCAGGTCGTCGGTGGCCTGGACACACCAGTTGGGCTGGCCAGTGCTGGCGACAGCAGCGGGCGCCTTTTTGTGCTGGAGAAGGTGGGTCGCATCCGGGTCGTTCAGGACGGAGCCTTGTTGGCTGTCCCGCTGCTCGACATCTCTGACCGGGTGGGCTCTGGCGGGAGCGAGCAGGGCCTGCTGGGCCTGGCATTTCATCCCAGCTATGCGCAGAACGGGCTGCTCTTTTTGAACTATACCGATCTCCAGGGCAACACGGTCGTATCCCGCTTCTCGATGGCGTCCGGCTGGGAGCAGGGCGGGACCCTGGCTGTGGATCCGGGCAGTGAGACGCCTCTGCTCAAGCTGGAACAACCGGCCGCCAACCACAATGGGGGGCATCTGGCTTTTGGCCCGGATGGCTACTTGTACATTGGGACCGGCGATGGCGGCGCTGCTGGCGACAGATACGGCAACGGGCAGAATGGCGCGACGCTGCTGGGTGCCATGTTGCGCCTGGATGTGGACAGTGGCGAGCCGTACACCGTACCGGCGGACAACCCCTTTGTCGGCGATCCTAATGTCCGCGATGAGATCTGGGCCATCGGCCTGCGCAATCCCTGGCGCTACGCCTTTGACCGGCTGACCGGCGATCTGTATATCGCCGACGTGGGCCAGAACGTGTACGAAGAGGTCAATCTCCAGCCGGCTGCTCAAGGTGGCGGGCAAAACTACGGATGGCCCATCATGGAGGCAAGCCATTGCTTCCCGGCTGATGCACAGTGCGACCGGACAGGGCTCACTTTGCCACTGCTAGAGTACGATCATTCCCAGGGTTGCTCGGTGACGGGTGGGTACGTCTATCGCGGTGAGGAATTTCCGGGCATAGAGGGCGCCTACATCTTTGGGGACTACTGCAGCGGCAAGATCTGGGGCGTGGCAGCACAAGCTGGCAGCCAGCAGGTGGTCGAATTAGCCGATGCCGACGTGCAACTAAGCTCATTCGGCGAGGACGATCAGGGCGAGTTGTACCTCCTCGACATGGGAGCGGGAGTGTTGTACAGGCTTGTTTTCGTGCCCAGGTGAGGGCCAACCGCTGCGACCTGGGGTTGTCCAAACGATTTGGACAACGCCACCTGACTATGGTACAATTCGTGCCAGTATGCTCGACCATGTGCAGGGTCGCTTTGATGCGGGCGCCGCGGACTGGACCCGCTACAATCAAGAGCCGCTGGGCTGCATCCGTCGCGAGCTGACCTGGCGCAATCTGGCGCCACACTTGCCTGCTATCGGGGATGGGGAAGATGCCCCGCGTGCGCTCGATGCCGGCGGGGGTTCGGGCGAGATGGCGCTGAGGTTAGCGACATATGGCTGCCGGGTCTGGTTGCTCGACTATGCGCCAGCGATGCTCGAGCAGGCGCGCCAGGCATCGCTGGACGTGCCAGAGGATATCCGTGCCCGGCTTACCCTCTGCCAGCTCTCCGCTGGCGAAGTAGTTGGTGCCTTTGCCCCTGGAACCTTTGATATCGTCGTCTGCCACACCCTCATCGAGTATTTGCCCGACCCTGTCCAGGTGGTGCGGGGATTGGCCAGCTTGCTGCGCGATAATGGCCTGCTTTCCCTCTCCTTTGTGAACCGTCACTCCGAGGTTCTGCGCCAGATATGGTCGCGTGGCGATCCAGCCGGTGCCCTTGCCAAGCTGGAGGATGGGACGTTTCATGCCAAGTTATTTGGTGTGCCGGGCCGGGCCTACTCTGCCGGGGAGGTGAGTGCCTGGCTGCCTCCCCTGGGGTTGACCATCGCAGCCACCCGTGGCGTGCGTATCTTTGCTGACCGTGTACCTCCGCAACACCTCACCGATCCTACCTTCCTGGAGGCGCTGCTTCAGCTCGAATCGGCGGCGGCGGGGCTCGAGCCCTACTGCCATATAGCCCGCTACGTCCAGTTGCTCGCTCGCAAGGGCGCTGAATTACATTAGCAAAGCTGGCCTAGCGATAGTAGGCGGTGTGATAGGCGCGCTGCCCAGGAGCACGCCATAGGAAAGGAACTACAGATGGCCGTATCGGTCGGGATTGGCATCACCAATGACTGTAACCTGAGTTGCGCCCACTGCTATCGCCCCCAGGACCGCATCTACCAGATCAGCCTTGAGGAAATCCGCACCATCTGCGAGACACTCGACGTAGCATCGTTCAACATGGGCACTGGCGAGAGCTTGCTGCACCCCCAATTTCCGCAGATGGTTGAATATCTCGCCGGACAGGGCATCAAGGCTAGTATGGCCAGCAATGGCTACAGCCTGAGCGAGATGTCAACCTCCCTGCTGCGGCTGTTCCACGATGTTGAGCTATCGGTGGATTTTGCCAGCCCCCAAGCGCAGGATGCCTTCCGCGGTGCAGGCAACTGGGATTGCGTCATGCAGTCCCTGGAGCGGTGTC